>DNUI01000046.1:4546-9448 GCA_003508565.1 Syntrophaceae bacterium | reverse complement strand
AAACCGAGCTAAGTGAGAGTAGGATCATGCCGAGAAGAAGAGAAATTACCAAAAGAGAAATAATACCAGATCCCAAGTACAACAATAAACTTGTGGCAAAATTTATTAACAACCTTCTGAGACGGGGTAAAAAAAGTATCGCTGAGTCTATCTTCTACGGGGCTTTAGATATCATTGAAAAAAGGACAAAAGAGCAACCGGTGGAAGTATTTGAAAAGGCGTTGAATAATGTCAAGCCCGTAATAGAAGTGAAATCTCGGCGTGTGGGGGGCTCTACGTATCAGGTACCCACGGAAGTTATGCCAGGAAGAAGAGTTGCTTTGGCTATTCGCTGGTTAATCCTTCATTCAAAAGAGCGTGCTGAAAAAACGATGAAAGAAAAGCTGGCCGCCGAATTGATCGACGCCGCCAACAACAGAGGTGCTTCTGTCAAAAAGAGAGAGACTGTTCATAAGATGGCAGAAGCGAATAAAGCCTTTGCCCATTACCGATTTTAGCTCCTTTCAAAGGTCTGGGTGAATATTAATTGGCACGTACTGTTCCTTTACATAATCTGCGTAATATCGGCATCATGGCGCACATTGATGCCGGTAAAACAACAACGACAGAACGCATATTGTACTATACCCGTGAAACCCACAGGATGGGAGAGGTCGACGCAGGCACGGCGACCATGGACTGGATGGAGCAGGAGCAGGAACGGGGTATAACCATTACTTCTGCGGCCACTATGTGTACATGGAATGACCACCGTATTAATATTATCGATACTCCAGGACATGTGGACTTTACGATAGAAGTAGAGAGGTCTTTGAGAATTTTAGATGGGGCTGTTGCCCTGTTCTGTGCCGTGGGTGGTGTTGAACCCCAGTCAGAGGTAGTGTGGGGCCAGGCAGACAAGTACCGTGTTCCGCGAATTATCTTTATCAATAAGATGGACAGGATGGGAGCCGATTTCGGGAAAGTTGTTGCCGCAATCCGAGATAGACTCGGAGCGCATCCCATACCCGTGCAGATTCCGATCGGGAGGGAAGAAGGTTTTCGGGGGATTATCGATCTCATCCGTATGAAGTCCATTATCTATGATGAATATTCCCTGGGAGATACATTCACAGTAGGTGAAATCCCATCTGAATTCCGGGATGTGTCTCGCAAGGAACGGGACAAACTCATTGAGCTTCTTGCCGATTATGATGAAGACTTGATGAGAAAATATGTAAATGAACAAGCTCTTTCACATGAAGAAATTGTCAGCGCACTGAGAAAGGCCACGTTATCTTTGAAGGCGACGCCGGTTCTGTGCGGGTCTGCCTTTAAGAATAAGGGCGTTCAACCCCTCCTGAATGCCATTGTTGATTATCTCCCTTCACCTCTGGATACAGCGCCAGTGAGCGGGAAAGACATGAAAGGAAACGAAATAGAGGTAGTTGCGGGCGATGATGAATCTTTTTCAGCGTTGGCCTTCAAAATAGTGACGGATCCCTATGTCGGGCAGTTAACGTACTTCAGGGTATACTCCGGTATCCTTGATGCAGGTTCTTATGTGTATAATGCATCAAAGAAGAAAAAGGAACGTATCGGGCGGTTACTCAAGATGCATGCCAATAAGAGAGAGGAAATCAAGGAAGTCCTTACCGGTGATATCGCCGCAGCGGTAGGTTTAAACCTGACAACGACGGGAGATACCCTTTGTGATATGAAGCATCCTCTTGTATTGGAAACTCTGGAGTTTCCCGATCCGGTAATTGCCATCGCCATAGAACCGAAAACAAAGGCAGATGAAGAAAAACTCGATACGGCGCTCCGTAAGATCTCCCGTGAAGATCCCTCTTTTAGAGTTAAGGTCGATAAAGAAACAGGCCAGACACTGATCTCAGGGATGGGAGAACTGCATTTAGAGATTATTGTCGACAGGCTTTCACGGGAATTTGGCTTAGGCGCGAACATAGGCAATCCTCAGGTGGCATACAAAGAAACAGTCAGAAAGAGTATCAGATCTGAAGGCAGATTTGTAAAACAGTCCGGTGGGAGGGGGCAATATGGCCATGTCTGGTTGGAGATTGAACCCAATGAACCGGGTCGCGGTTTTGAATTCAGGAATAAGATCGTGGGCGGAGTAATCCCCGGCGAGTATGTCCCGGCAGTGGCAAGAGGTGTGCGTGAAGCCATGGAAGAAGGTGTCCTGGCAGGCTTTCCTGTAGTTGATGTAATTGTTAGTGCAGTGGATGGTTCTTTCCATGCAGTGGATTCTTCGGATATGGCGTTTAAAATAGCGGCCTCCATGGCATTTAAGAGTGGGGCAAAAAGGGCCCATCCTGTTTTGCTGGAGCCCATAATGTCGGTGGAAGTTATCGTTCCCAAGGAATATCTGGGTGATGTGATCGGGAATTTGACGGCAAGAAGGGGGAAGATCGTCAGCATTGAGTCGAGGCCTTCTTTAGAGGCTATCAATGCCGAGGTTCCACTGGCGGAAATGTTCGGTTATGCTACTGATCTCAGGTCGAAAACGCAGGGAAGGGCAACGTTCACTATGCGTTTTCTCAATTATCATGCGGTATCGGAGAGTCAGGCAAAACTGGTTATCGATAGGACAAAGTCATATGATGAGGGACTAAAAGTATAGTGAACAAACGAACCATTTAACGTTGAAGGAGGTAAATGGATATGGCGAAGAAGAAGTATGAAAGGAAGAAACCACATGTGAATATTGGGACCATAGGGCACGTCGATCATGGCAAAACGACCCTGACGGCTGCAATTACGAAACACTTGAGCAAAAAGGGATTCGCCGAGTTCAGACCTTTTGATTCTATAGACAATGCACCGGAAGAAAAGGAACGAGGGGTTACCATCAATGTTGCCCATGTGGAGTATGAAACAGACAAAAGACATTATGCCCATGTCGATTGTCCCGGCCATGCTGACTACATCAAAAACATGATTTCTGGAGCTGCCCACATGGACGGAACGATCCTGGTAGTGGCCGCATCGGATGGTCCCATGCCCCAGACAAGAGAGCATATCCTCCTCGCACGACAGGTTCGGGTTCCCTATATTGTAGTCTATTTAAACAAGGTTGACCTTGTGGACGACCCTGAACTTCTTGACCTTGTGGAACTTGAATTGAGAGAACTCCTGACGCAGTATGAATTTCCCGGTGACGAAATCCCCATCATCAGAGGATCAGCATTGAAGGCCCTTGAGGCTGAAAATCCTGATGATCCTGATACCAAGTCTATCTGGGAGTTAATGGATGCCGTTGATAATTATATTCCCGAGCCTGTTCGTGATCTGGATAAACCGTTCCTTGTGCCCATTGGAGATGTATTTTCCATATCGGGTCGGGGCACAGTGGTGACCGGCAGGATGGAAAGAGGTATTATCAGAACGGGTGATGAAGTGGAAATAGTTGGTTTCAGACCTACCTTTAAGACCGTGTGCACAGGGGTTGAGATGTTTCGTAAAACCCTCGACGAGGGCAGGGCAGGCGACGACGTCGGTGTTCTCTTGAGGGGTACCAAGCGTGAAGAGGTTGAAAGAGGCCAGGTTGTAGCAAAACCGGGATCAATAACCCCCCATGTAAAATTTAAAGCAGCCGTATACATCTTGACCAAAGAAGAAGGTGGCAGGCATACGCCATTCTTTAACGGTTATCGTCCCCAGTTCTATTTCAGGACCACTGACGTGACGGGTATCTGTACGTTGCCGGAAGGTGTCGAAATGGTGATGCCCGGTGATAACGTGGAAATGGAAGTAGTTTTAATTACCCCGATCGCCATGGAAGAGCAGCTCAGATTTGCCATCAGGGAAGGCGGCAGAACTGTGGGAGCCGGCGTGGTAAGCAAAATAATTGAGTAGGAAGCATAAAAGAAAGTATTTATGAAAGATCAAAGAATACGAATACGCCTTAAGGCATATGATTACAAGCTGCTGGACCGTTCTGTAGAGGATATTGTTGAGACAGCGAAAAGGACCGGCGCCCGTGTAGCAGGTCCCATACCTCTGCCTACGGAGATCAACAAGTACTGTGTGAACAGGTCTCCCCACGTAGACAAGAAATCAAGGGAGCAGTTTGAGATCAGGACACATAAAAGACTTATTGATATAATTGAACCGACGCAATCGACGGTAGATGCTCTTATGAAGTTAGACCTGTCTGCCGGGGTGGATGTTGAAATAAAATTATAGATCACATACATAAGGGTGAGAATAGCGGTGTATTTATCGGTTTCTTACTGCCTTGTGTAGGGTGTACGTGTAGATTTATTTAAAGACTATAGGAAGAACATGAAAAAGTTACTGATCGGCAAGAAGTTAGGCATGACACAAATTTTTGCGGAAGATGGTGAAGCGGTTCCGGTAACGGTTATCGAAGCGGAGCCATCCGTTGTTATTCAGAAGAAAACGGAAAAGAATGATGGTTATGATGCGCTGCAGCTGGGTTATGGCCGTATTCGTCAGAAAAATATGTCAAAGGCCCTGCAGGGTCACTTCGGGAAAGCAAATAAAGGCTTTTTCCGCGTTCTCCGGGAGTTTAAAACTGTTACCGACAGCTATGAATTGGGGCAGGAACTGAAGGTCGACATGTTTCAGGCAGGCGATTATGTGGATGTGCTGGGAACGACAAAAGGCAAGGGTTTCGCTGGAGCAGTAAAAAGACATGGTTTTCGGGGAGGGCGGGCGACGCATGGATCGATGTTTCACAGGGCTCCCGGATCTATTGGGGCAAGCGCAGAGCCATCCCGAGTTTTTAAAGGTAAGAAGCTTCCGGGACATCTGGGAGATGTGAGAAAGACTGTTCAGAATATATTAGTTATAGGTGTAAGGCCGGAGAGGAATCTGATTCTGGTGAAAGGATCGATTCCGGGATGTAAAAACAGCTATGTCATTATCAGACAAGCT
>DNUI01000046.1:0-4333 GCA_003508565.1 Syntrophaceae bacterium | reverse complement strand
TTTGGACCCGTTCCACGGAGTTATGCATACAAAGTACCGAAGAAAGTCAGGAAACTGGCGTTGATGTCGGCACTGAGCATGAAAGTCAAGGAAGGCCGGATGCTGATTTTGAATGATTTTCCCATGGATGAAATAAAAACTAAGAAATTCAAAGAGATTATTGATCGATTCGGTTTGACAAAGGCGCTCCTCGTTGTGGACAAATCACGTCCCATTCTGGAGAAATCGTCACGGAATGTCAGGGGGATAAAAATGATACGATCAGAAGGAATTAATGTGTATGACCTTTTGAATTATGATCATGTAGTTTTCCTGGAACCGTCTGTAAAGATAATTGAAGGGGCATTGTTATCATAATGGATATGTATCACATTATCAGAAGGGCACTGATTACCGAAAAGAGCACCGCTGCAAAAGAGGAAAACAAGTATGTCTTCGAGGTGGATCGAAGGGCAAACAAAATAGAGGTTGCCAAGGCAGTAGAAAAGCTCTTTAAAGTAAAGGTGTTGGATGTTCATGTCGTGAATGTGGCGGGAAAGAAAAAAAGGGTTGGGAGAATTATGGGCGAAAAGCCTTCCTGGAAAAAGGCGGTTGTTACCCTTGCTCCCGGCAGCCGTATAGAAATCTATGAAGGGGTATAAAGGAAGAGAGATTAAGTCGGATGGCTATAAGGAAATATAAACCAACATCACCGGGCAGAAGGTTCCAAACGGGTTCGGATTTTGAGGACATTACACGAACAGAACCAGAAAAAAACTTACTCCTGCCTCTGAAGCGAACAGGGGGGCGAAATTGTTACGGGAGGATAACAAGCAGGCACATTGGGGGCGGTCATAAGAGGAGATACAGGATCGTTGATTTCAGACGTGACAAACTCGAAATTCCCGCCAAGGTGGCTGCAGTCGAGTATGATCCCAATCGGAGTTCGAGAATTGCATTATTGAATTATTTCGATGGTGAGAAGCGGTATATTATAGCCCCGGTCAAAATAGAGGTAGGTGACACTATCATAAGTTCAGAGAAAGCGGATATCAAACCAGGAAACACAATACCTCTGAAGAACATTCCTCTTGGCTCTCTGATTCATAACGTGGAACTCAAAATTGGTCGTGGAGGCCAGTTAATCCGCTCAGCGGGTACATATGGCCAGCTGATGGCTAAGGAGGAAGTCTATGCCCAGGTAAGACTGCCTTCCGGCGAGGTAAGAAAAATCTTGCTCGAGTGTAGGGCAACCATTGGACAGGTGGGCAATATTGAGCATGAAAATATTAGCATCGGGAAAGCTGGCAGATCGAGATGGTTAGGAAGGCGTCCCAAAGTGCGGGGAGTGGTGATGAATCCCGTCGATCATCCCATGGGAGGAGGCGAAGGCAAATCATCCGGAGGCAGGCATCCCTGCACGCCCTGGGGTGTACCCACAAAGGGTCACAAGACACGGACGAACAAGAAGACTAATAAATACATTGTGAAGAGAAGAGGTTAAAAGGTGGCACGATCAATTAAGAAGGGGGCATACATCAACGAGAAGCTTCTCGATAAGGTGAGAAAAGCTGAAGAGTCGGGGAGTAAAAGTGTTATAAAAACCTGGTCTCGCCGTTCAACGGTAACTCCTGAATTAATAGGGCACACCTTTGCGGTGCATAACGGGAAGAAGTTTATCCCGATCTTTGTTACGGAAAACATGGTGGGGCACAAATTAGGCGAATTTGCACCAACACGAACGTTTTTCAGCCATGCAGGTGACAGAAAGACGAAAGTGCGTAAGTAAAAAACTTAACGTATGTTGGTGGTCTGGAGTTTAGAATTATGGAAGCAAAAGCAGTTGCTAAATATATCAGGGTTTCTCCTCAGAAGGCACGGCTGGTGGTCGATTTGGTCAGGGGAAAGAAAATTGAAGAGGCAAAAAAAATACTTCAATTTACGAGAAAATATTCTGCAGGTGTTGTTAATAAAATATTGAAATCCGCTGTTGCGAACGCGAAGCAGAATCCTAATATCGACGAGAGTATTCTTTACGTAAAGGAAATTTATGTAGGACAAGGACCCTCGCTTAAGAGATGGAGAGCCAGAGCTCAAGGTCGGGCGGCATCGATAAGGAAAAGGATGAGTCATATAACCATAATTTTAGATGAAGAATAGCTGATTGAGGAGGTGAGAGATTGGGGCAGAAGGTTAACCCGATCGGTTTCAGGGTAGGTGGAATCAAGACGTGGCGATCACAGTGGTTTTCGGAAAAAAATTACAGTGAGTTGATTCATGAGGATATAAAAATCAGAAAATACCTGAAGAAGAAATTGTACCACGCAGGTGTTTCTAGGGTAGAGATAGAAAGGGCTGCCAACAAAGCAAAGGTGAATATTTATGCAGCTCGGCCGGGGATTATTATCGGCAAGAAGGGTTCAGAAATTGAGAAACTCAGAAAGGATCTTGAAAAGGTTTCACAAAGTGAAATTATTATCAATATATTAGAGGTGCGAAAACCCGAAGTCGATGCGCAACTCGTTGCAGAGAATGTTGCCCTTCAGCTCGAACGTCGCGTTGCCTTTAGACGTGCTATGAAAAAATGTGTTATGTCCTCACTAAAATTCGGTGCCAAGGGAATCAGGATAAATTGTGCCGGCAGGCTAGGTGGAGCGGAAATGGCAAGATCGGAATGGTACAGAGAGGGTCGTGTTCCTCTCCATACATTACGGGCCGATATTGACTGGGGTTTTGCAGAAGCAAATACGGCGTATGGAATTATCGGTGTAAAAGTATGGATGTTCCATGGGGAAGTGCTTCCAAGCAGAAAAGGAGCGGATAAATAGAACAAAGTAAATCCTAAAGAGACATTTTAAACAAAGTCAAAATACAAATATATACAATTGAAACGTTTTTGAAGATTTGGATTTTGATATTGTTTAGGATTAAAGATTTCGTTCTTAGGATTTAAAGTTTTGTCGCGGTGGAGTTTTAAACTATGTTGATGCCAAAGAGGGTAAAGTACAGAAAGTTGCACAGAGGCCGTATGAGCGGTAAGGCTACCAGAGGAAGTTATGTGACCTTTGGTGAGTATGGCCTTCAGGCTACTGAATGCGGCTGGATCACGTCCCGGCAAATTGAAGCAGCTCGTGTTGCCATGACCCGACATGTAAAGCGGGGAGGGAAAATATGGATAAGAATATTCCCTCATAAATCAATAACAAAAAAACCGGCTGAAACCCGCATGGGGAAAGGAAAAGGCGCACCGGAAGGATGGGTTGCGGTTGTTAAACCTGGTGTTGTTCTCTATGAAATGGAAGGGGTTTCGGAAGATATTGCACGTGAAGCCTTCAGGCTGGCCTCTCACAAGCTTCCTATCGCGACTAAATTTCTATCGAGGGAGATGGTAGGGTGAAGATAAAAGAGATAAGAGATCTCGGTACTGATGAGTTGAGGCAAAAAAACAAAGAGCTTGTTGAAGAGCTTTTCAAGCTGCGATTGCGGCATACATCCGGACAATTGGAATCTCCCGCCATGATGCGTTCTGTGCGGAAGAATATTGCGCGAATAATGACGGTATTGAAGGAAAGGGAGGTTCAATAGCCATGAAGGACCGCGGTAATAAGAGGGTCATTAAAGGCGTGGTAGTCAGTAATGATATGGACAAGACGATTGTAATCCGCTCCGAGAGACTGGTTAAGCATCCTGTGTTTCATAAATATGTTAGACGGTATGTCAAGTATAAAGCTCATGATGAGGATAATAGCTGTAAAGTTGGTGATAAGGTGCTTCTTGTCGAATCAAGGCCGCTAAGCAGAGAAAAACGGTGGCGAATGCGTGAAATACTCGAAAGGGCCAAATAGCTAACAGGAAAAGTTCTGGTCAGTAAGAATACTGAACGGTTAAGGTGATATCATGATTCAGATGCAGACTATCTTAAATGTAGCAGATAATTCAGGTGCAAGGAAGGTTGCATGTATTAAGGTTCTGGGCGGTTCAAGAAGAAGATATGCAAGCATTGGCGATATAATTGTCGTGTCTGTAAAAGAGGCCATACCGAATTCTAAAGTAAAAAAAGGGGATGTAATGAAAGCGGTTGTCGTACGAACTGTAAAGGAGGTAAGAAGACCTGATGGATCTTACGTGAAGTTTGATGATAATTCTGCCGTTCTTATTACTAATCAATTGGAACCCGTAGGAACAAGAATTTTTGGTCCTGTGGCTCGGGAGTTACGGGCTAAACAGTTTATGAAAATCATTTCTCTGGCACCCGAGGTTTTATAAGGGGTTGGATTGGGGTATATGAAATGCAAGGAAAGCGATTGAAAAAGGGTGACATGGTAAAAGTCATAGCCGGGAAGGAAAAAGGAAA
>DNUI01000018.1 GCA_003508565.1 Syntrophaceae bacterium | reverse complement strand
TCGATATCCGGGAATTTCTGTTCTAGGTTGATAAGCTCCTTCATGAGGCAGTCATACTCGACATCGGATATTTCGGGATCATCGAGCTGATAATAGCGCTGGTTATGGTAGTCGATTAATGCTCTGAGTTCTTCAATCCTCTTAATAGCAGTATTGGTATCCATTTCTCTCATTACTTAACTATTTTCAGATCTGGCTTTGCTTTTGGTGGTTTTGCCGGTGTGTTCCCCTTGTTCTGAAGCTTAAGGATAGTTTCATTAAATATGTGATTCTTAACCCTGACGGAATTGATAATAAAGAAAATAATTACCGACTTTTCCCATTCTTTTGTTGTATCGAAACGTTCCATCTTTTTCTTGTATTTATTCCATAAATTGCTGAGGGATGCCTCATCGAGGTTAAGAATGTTGTCTGCCATCTTATCTAATGCTGATTCAAGCATTATTTTTTAGTCCCTTTCCATCAAATTATTTTATAAAGAATAGTATAAAGGGACAAAGTGAAAGTCAAACAAAAACAATGTGTTCTTTTTGCATCTTTCTCCGGAGAGATATTTAATTAAAAAATATAGGTTTAGAATCAAAAAAGCCTTTGCCTCTATAAATCCCGTAGAATCAAATCTTAAAATCATAAAGTCTTCATTTATGAAATTTAGCTTCACTATATGTAACTCTTGCGTCCAAAACAATTCAGACAGTTGATCTGATCAAAGATGGAAATATTCGTAAGGATAAGGACTGTTGATTTGCAAAGAAAATTTATGATGTAATCTCAGGTTCGATGAAAATAAGGCGAGATCCTATATAACCTCTGTTAAATCCATCATAATACTAGGTTTTACCTGGTATATTACTACATATTAACCAATATTGCATTTCAAAAAAAAATATCACATATTACGATGTATGGAAGTTCCTTATGGTGAATCAATATAAATTATAAGTGCTTGAATATAATATAAGAATTCATAGTTCGTTCTCAAGAGATAGCTATCCTTTGGAAAAGTATTAAGATAAAAATAAATTTGGGAGCTATGAGGAATGAAATACGAAAATAAAACAAGAGCAGAGCTTATTAAGGAATTAGAAGCAATGCATCAACAAATTACAGAATTACAAGCGGAACATGTAATACATAAAATTTCTGAAGGAGAAGATCTCTATCGCAAAAAACTTCGTGGTATTATAGAAATTACGGAGGATGTTTTTCATGAAATGAATCAACCCATGCAAGCAATTTTGGGGTATACCGAGCTGCTGTTGATAAATACTTCAACTGATAACCCCACATATGCAAAACTTAGTACGATTAAAAAACAGACTATAAGAATTAGCAATGTAACAAAAAAATTAAATAAGATAAAAAATTTCCAATTTCAGGATTCCGGATTCTCGGATGAAGGTAAAGGTAGCTGAAGAGAGATCTTCAAATATTAGAAGATGAAATTAATTTATTAAGAATTATTTTGTCGAGAGAAAGCGACTTCGCTTCATTAATTTACAAAGAAACATAAAAGTGTCCTAACAATAACTCAATTATTGGATATAAAGTCAAGTACCATTCTAAACTATCATTATGAAATATTTAAAAGACTTGCTCTAAGGTTTCTTTTTTTATTAAGCCCAAGCTTGTTTCTAATGTTTTTTCTGTGAAAATCAATTGTTCTTTCTGAGACATTCATTAGTTCTGATATATCTTTGCTGGTCATTCCCTCCTTAACGAGGTTAGCGACCTGAATTTCTTTTGTTGTAAGATTGATATATCGTGAAGATAACCTTTGCGAAAATGAAGAGGTAAGGTCTTTCAGATTTATTTCAAGGATATTTACGTAAGATGAAGATTTGGTTTTTGCGCTGAGTCTTTTTAATTTTTCAACATTCGGTATAATGAGGTTCTTGATATTTGAGAGAACCCACTTTTCTAGTTCGTCTTTGTCCCTTTCTCTCTGTTCGAGTAAGACCTTTAAAGCAGTATTAAATTCCTCGAGTTTTTGAGATTTACTTTCCAGGGAGGCCTCAACACGCTTGCGTTCCTCAATTTCATCCATAAGCTGTTTGTTTTTTATCAAGAGCTCAGCGGTGCGCTCCTGTACTAAACGCTCTAAATTATCATGTGCCTGCTGAAGGGCTTCTTCTGCCCGCTCGCGTTCCTCAAGCGAGGTTTTTAGCATAGAAATAAGTTCCTGTTCAGTATCTCTTTTTTTCTTTAATTCCAAGTGGGTACATACCCTCGCCAGCAATTCTTCAGAATTGAAGGGCTTTGTAACATAATCAACGGCTCCGGATCTGTATCCCATTAAAATATCATCAGTTTCATCTTTTACAGTTAAAAAGATGACAGGAATATCCTTTGTTTCTGCAGAGTCCTTTAATATTTTACATAATTCAAAACCATCCATTTCCGGCATTACAATGTCCAGGAGAATAATATCCGGGGAAACCTTTCCGACCATATCCAATGCGTGTAAGCCGTTCATGGCAACGGAAATACGAAAGTTCTTCCTGCTTAGTGCAAAAGACAAAATATCAATATCTATCTGGGTGTCGTCTACAATAAGTACTACGGGTTCTTCTTGCTGTTCCATAAAAACACAATTATCATTCATCTCAATAATCTCCTCCACATTAGTATGTATCCATCTTCACTAGTTGTATGAAACGATGTCTTCAGTGATTGTATTATTTAACAGCTCCCCAATTATTAGCTGGATAGATTTTTCATAGCATCATAACGAAGAAAATGTTTATACGGATTTGAGGGATTTTGTGGAATAATACAAGATATCTTCTTCAAATCCCATTATTTCCTTGCTATAACAACCAGAATTTAAAGATATGCATAACAGTTACGGAGATTATCTTCATTTGCACCATGTAATGCTCAATATCGAAAAGAATTTCTATAGTGATTTATTCTGCCAATCAACTCGGGACATAAATTTAAAAGAAGTTTACTATTCTCAATATCAAAACTTCTTACATACTCCAGCATATTATCTCAATATTTTACCACTCAATGTTCATGTCAATTGCTGCCTATTTTGTAATTACTCATGGTAACTTCGGTTCTATAAAGTGGAGCGATGCTATCAGTTGTCGTAAGTACCTGTCAAAAATTTCCAAGAGGCTATCTACTGAATCTCGGGGTTGTTGCATGATGCTCTTTTCTAACTCAGATGCAGCCAAACGAAGCTCTTCTGCTGAAAGATTCCCGGCTACACCCTTCACCGTATGAGCAAGGCGAACTGCTTTTTCCATGTTGTTGCTATTCAGAGCAGCTTTAATCTCTTCTGTAGAACCAGCGTAATCGCGTGTAAACATTTTTAAGAGTCTGGACAGCAGTTTGGCGTTGCCTCCCAGTCTCTTGAGTGCAGATGAGATATCGATACCAGGCAATGTATCAGGAAGAGTCAGTTCGATAGATTCGTCTTTTGCTTCTCGACATGACGTTTCAGACTTATTTTCCACGTTTAGATATTTTGGTTTCACCCACCGGTTGAGAACAGATAGCAAGACATTTCTGTCGATTGGCTTTGAAATATAGTCATTCATTCCTGCAGCGAGACATTCCTCGTTTGCTCCCTGCATAACATGAGCAGTCATGGCAATAATGGGTAAATTCATTGTCAGGGGATCACCTCGAATTAGACGGGTAGCTTCATATCCGCTCATTAGAGGCATTTGAACATCCATGAGCACTGCGTCATATTTGCGGAGACGAACCGCTTCCAAGGCTTCTATGCCGTTATTGGCGACAATAACTGTTAATCCGGCGCCTTCGAGGATCTGTTTTGCTACTTGCTGGTTGATAATATTATCCTCAACGAGGAGAACTTCAGCGCCACATATATTCTTAATTATTTCTGCTTGGGTAATACCGTTTTTTATTTTATGCTCATAATTAGGACGATGATTAAAATCGGCCGTAAAATAAAAAGTGCTTCCTTTGCCAAGAGTGCTCTCTACCCATATTTCACCACCCATCATCTCTATAAGTCCTTTACAAATGCTGAGTCCTAAACCTGTGCCGCCAAATCTGCGGGTCACGGATCCATCGGCCTGAGTAAAGGTTTCAAATATTTTTATCAATGACTCCTGAGGTATGCCAATACCCGTATCCGTAATAGAGAAAAGAAGCCGAGCTTTTTGCGCATCCATACTATCAAGATCGACAGAAATTATAATCTCTCCCGTTGCAGTAAATTTGATTGAATTATTTACCAGATTGATGAGTACCTGCCACAGCCGTAAAGGATCCCCCACCACTATGGAAGGAACATTGCGAGATATGGAAATGTTCAATATAATCCCTTTTTCAGTAGCACTGTCACAAAACATATTATAGATATTATCCATAATGCGTTGAGGTTCAAAATCAGTATTATCTAAATCAAGTTTGCCTGCTTCAATTTTGGAAAAATCGAGGATATCATTAATAATACCAAGTAGGTTCTGGGATGAAAATAGTATTTTCTGCAGGTAGTCACGCTGTTTGGTTGATATTTCTGTGTCCGATAACAAATTGGTAAATCCAATAATAGAATTTAAAGGTGTCCTGATTTCATGGCTCATATTGGCCAGAAAGGAGCTTTTGGAGCGGTTGGCAGTTTCAGCCGCATGGCACGCTTCCTCAGCAACCTCCTTTGCCTGAAGAAGTTCGGCCTCTACCCGCTCGTGCTCTGTGATATCACGAATAGATTCAATTGCGCCGACAATATTACCTCTGCTGTCATATAGCGGCCTCGCTTTTGCCCAAAGTACATGCATCTCTCCTCTTAAGGGTACATTCGATTCGGTTAAAAGAATGTCCCCCTCTTTCTTAATAAAAGGATATCTATCCGCGTCCCCTGTGTCATATCCGAATATCTTGTCAATAAGCATCGGCTTGCGGGTCCCGTAAAACGGCAAGGAATATTCATAATTCCCTTTCCCTATAATATCTCCTGCTTTGATGCCCGTCATCTCTTCAATCGCCTGGTTCCATGCAATAACTTCATTTTTATTATCAATAACAAAGGTTGCATCAGGCAAAAAGTTTATAATATCTGCAAATTGTTGTTGAGATACTTTAAGAGCTTCTTCTGCCCGCTCACGCTCAATAATCTCTTGCTTCAAAAGCGCATTGGTATCTGATAACTCGGATGTTCGTTCCTGGACACGCAATTCCAATTCGTCATACAGTTTAGCGTTAATAATTGAAATTGCCATCTGGCCGGAAAGGAGGCGTAATACTTCCAGCCTCTCAGGTGTAAATGCGTTCTTGGTCAGGTTATTTTCGAGGTAAAGAATACCGCACAAACTGCCATGATGGAGAAGGGGCATACACAAGATTGATTTAGGCTGCCTGGATACAATGTAAGGATCAAGAAAAAATGCCCCCTCGTTGGTCGCATCGTTTAACACCAAAAATTCATGTGTGCGGGCCACATAATTAATGACGGAGCTTGCGCTTTCTTCTTCGGTAACCCACGTACCATCTTTCTCCAATGCAAGAAGTCCTTTTTGGGCTCCGGCATTTTCAATAAGGATTGACATCAACTTAGTCAATAGCCGCTTGAAAACAATTTCACCGGAAATGGCCTGTGATGCTTTGATTACCGCCGTGAGATCCAGGGTTCGGCCATCCTGCTTCTGAATAGTACCTGTGGTAAAAGCTGATCTGTTCGCAGAGGAGCTGTCCTTTGCATGAACAAGGAGATTGGGGTATCGCGTTTCTAAATCTTTCACTTTGGCCACAGCGCCCCAGCGTAGATAAGCGTAAAGGGACTCTTGCAGATATGACTGTGCTATTCTTGTTTGCCCTTGTGAAAGGTAGAACTTGCCTGCAAGCTCATACGCAAGGGCTTCTTCGTTGTAATATGCGTTCTCGCGCGCCAGATCAATAGCTTTGTCGTAATACTTAGCTGCCTCCATGCACTGGCCCAATATGCGGCTTCGTTCGGCTTCCACAAGGTAGAATTTGTGCTGATAATTCATCGGTGCATGATGAGCCCATTTCTTAAGTCCCTTCAGGTTAGCGGCGACTTTTCTGAGAATACGTCTTCGCTCGGCCTTGGATGATAAATCATAGACAGCAAGCCTCGCCAGTGAACTATATAAATGGAATAATGGTTGCGGTGCCGATGCAAGAGCGCCTTCCAAGTATATTTCAGCCATTTTTGCATTTTCAACGGCTTGAGGAATTTCTTCAAAAAGGTAATGAAGAATGAGTTTACTGAGGTATAAATAAAAAGCGAATACCCTGTTATCCTCATCATCCAGTGATGTCATTCGCTTTTCGTCAAAACTTTCAATAACTATTTGGTGAGGGGTATTACTTCGACCAAGTAGATTCAAAACAATCTGGTGAAAGGGCTCAAAAAATCGTAAGGGGGACTCTTGTTTAAGCAGACATACGGCCCTCCAGTGCGCGGTCATATTGCGTTCCACTTCCTCCAACTCTACGCCCACAAAGAAAGAACGGTTACAGAAGGCGTGGATGCAACGAGCCGCAAATTCCAGGTCTCCCGTATCTATACCACTTTCATATCCCTCTTGGAGAGGATTTAAGGTTTCCCGCAGATGTTCCTTCCAGTGTCTGATGAAAGAGTCAAATGAAAAGAGAGTCCTTGTTTTCAACCCTCTTGCATCGAACCGTTCAATGAGACGTTTTGCAAGCATTCCAAATTTATAGCCAGACTCGATATCTCCGATTTTCCCGCAGAGAATCAACCCGTACGCAACATATGCAAATGCAGACTCGGGAGCATTTCCGTGTTTTATGGATAAAGTTACTCCTTTGAATATCAGCAATGGCATCAGGTCAGGAGCTGCTATATATGCAGCAGAGCCAATTTTCGTGAGGATACGCACTGCGGCCAGTTTATAGGGGTCAGTCATCACAGGCATGTCAATTAAGTTTTCAATGTGCTTTCCTGCCAGAGCCATTCTTGTGGTAAGGTATCCACGTAAGATGTGAAGTATGTTTGGTTTTGCGGGGATCTTCACTCCCAAGCGTTCCAGGATAGGAAGCGCAATCTTAACAGCATCCAGTTGCTTGTTTTGCGCGATACAGGACTGAATCATGACTTCATACACTTTAACCTTGTCTAACAAACCCTTAGCATTCTTTAAAACTTCCTCAACAATGTGCTTCATGGACTCAAAGTCTCCACTCAGGTAGGCTGTTTCTGATGCTTCCATGAATAGCTCTATCGAAAGGTTGTACTGTGTTTCCCATCTATCACTTCTTAAAATTTCAATACCCGCCCTTAAGTAGGAAAATGCTGAGCTGTATGCTGCATTGGACTTTGCTTTTTTCCCGGCCAGCAGATTTAATTCAGCAAGTTCATAGAGCCCTGGCTGATCGTTTATCAGTTTTCGTCCCTGATTTAACTGATTCACAATGTCAAAGAGCCTTACATCCCGCTCATGTGGTTGCGTATTCTGCAACAAAAGCTGGCCGATCTTCCAATGAAGAGCCTCTTGTTCATCAGGCGGAATCAATGAATAGATTGCCTGCTGAATCCGATCGTGGGAAAATGTATATTCTGGCATGGTTTCAGCCGCTAAACCAGTAATCCCCGGCGGGCTCATGTATGTAGTGCTCATTGGTATGACTAACCCGGCTTTGATCGCTGGCGATAGATCATCTGCAGTGGAGCCGGATGTTTTTTTGTGCGCGTATGCCAATGACTTCAGGTCAAATGTATTTCCAATTAAGGCCGCCAGCTTCAATATCTCCTGTGTTTCAGGTGGCAATTGCTCCATATTGCTTGTTATCAATTCGACGACATTCTCTGTAATGCCACGTGACTGGATTTCTGCCAATTCCCACTGCCAAACACCATGGTAGAAGTCAAATGTGATAAGGCCCTCTGCATATATGTTTTTTAGGAACTCAATCAGAAAGAAGGGATTGCCGTCAGTTTTTGCCAGAATCAATTCGGCAAGAGGGTGGGCCTGGTCAGAGATACAGTGAAAGCTATCGGTTATCAAGCAGACAATATTCATCAGGTTCAGCGGTCCAAGAACGATGCTGCTTACGGTCACACCTGAGTTAATTATCTGATCCTGAACCCGAATGAAAGGATGAGACGAGGACAATTCGTTGTCACGGTATGATCCGATGAAAAAAAGGTACTGATTGTCAGGCGTCGTCAACAGCTGTTCTACTAAATTCAGAGAGGCTACATCGGCCCATTGCAGATCATCAAGGAACATCACGAAAGGATGCTCAATCTTTGTGAACACCCCGACAAAGCTTTGAAACACAATGCGAAAACGGTTTTGTGCTTCTTCAGGTGATAGTTTAGACGGGGGTGGCTGTGTTCCGATAATCAATTCTATTTCAGGGATCACATCAACAATCACTTGGCCGTTTATTCCCATCGCTGACTGAATAATATCACGCCATTTTGTAACGGATGATTCGTCTTCCGTTAATAGTTGCCGGATCAGCGATTGAAATGCCTTAATCAATGCGGAGTATGGGACGTTGCTTTGAAACTGGTCAAACTTACCTGATACAAAGTATCCATGACGGCGTGTCACAGGCCTGATGATTTCTTGAATCAAGGCTGTCTTGCCAATACCGGCAGGTCCAGATACAAGCATTATCTCTATGGTCCCCGCGCATGCACGCTCAAAAGCGGCGAGGAGTGATTCTATTTCTTGCTCACGTCCATACAACTTTAATGGAACCTGGAAACGGATTGAAATATCGTGCCTTCCAAGAGGGAATAATTCGATAACACCCCTTTTTTGCCATTGGCATAAGCATTCTTCAAGGTCGTTGCGGAGACCAAGAGCCGAGTGGTAACGGTCATCAGCGTCTTTAGAAAGAAGTTTGAGAATAATTTTTGAAACAGCCTTTGGGATTTCTGGCCTCAAATCGTGTGGCGACGCTGGTTGTTTTGCGATGTGACTATGTACAAGACCCAAGGGATCCCTGGTTGAGAAGGGCACATGTCCCGTTAGCAATTCATAAAATGTTGCTCCCAGTGAATAATAGTCTGCGCGATAGTCAACCACTCGATTCATACGTCCTGTCTGTTCCGGAGAAATGTATTCCAATGTACCTTCAATTACATTCGGCTTGCTGAATGTTGGTTTATCTCTCGAAAGGAGTGCAGCTATACCAAAGTCAATAATTTTAACCTGAGAGGTAGTAGCATTAAAAATTATGTTAGATGGGTTGATGTTCAGATGAACAATGTGGTGTTGGTGGATTTTGGCTAATGCCTCCGTTACATTAATGGCAAGTTTCAGGAAAAAGACCATGCCGTCGTCTGTTAATTTCATACCTCCGGGTTTCACCCATCTATCGAGTGATTCTCCACCGCAGTCTTCCATTATCATCAGAAAACCATGCTCATGCTTGTGCAGGTTGTAGGTTGCCACAACTGGGGATGGTGAGTTCTCAACGACGGCTGAACCTGGATTTAAACTGTGAGCAATCCAGTATTCCCGTTTGAATTTTGCAATTTCTTCAGGTGTAGGATGATCTTCTGTTAATATTTTGAGAACGACTGTGCGGTTATCTTCTTTCTGGTGGGCGCGGCAAATGAGAGATTTGCTGCTTTTATAAAGTGTTTCTCCGATAATATAATCTGAGAGTACAACCATAGGAGCTACTATACAATAC
>DNUI01000053.1 GCA_003508565.1 Syntrophaceae bacterium | reverse complement strand
CTGTAATGCCCATTTGACCTGTGTTCCCTGAAACCATATACGCAGATTACGATCGAAAAATGTGGAGAGTGATGTCCTTTTTCGAGGATGTCACTTCATGGAATTATTTCCCTGAAGCGAAGAAAATCTCGACGGTCACCATTGTTCTTAATAAATACTATGATGTTTATATGATTGTATGTTTATGGATTATTGCTTGAGTACAAAGGTTCAGTAAGAACACCGCTTCGGGTAGATACAAAACGCTTGTTGCACCCCGTTATCATTGATCCGGTCAAATCAGCCTATGTGTAGATAAGTATTTGAAGTCATGCCTGCATACGATAAATGAAGAGACATATTTTCCAAATTTTTTCTGAAATTATCCGGGAATTGATTTTGTGTAAGAAAAGATTGTTTTGGACGAGGGGGGGTAGCTGGGGGAGTCCCTTTTTTTGCCGGTGTGTATAATGCACATGAACTTCCCATAAAGGGGTCCCATACCCCCCCCTGTTGCCTTTTTCGGGTCCATACCGGGGGGTCTGTCAAAGCATTCTTTTTCCCCTGGGGAATAGTTAGAGAAACCAGTATGTCATGATGCCGACGTAGATAACAACCGGGATCGTCGACATCGAAGCTAAATCAGGCAGGAGGAAAATCGTCGGCCGAACCCTGTTTGGATCACGGCACCAGGACCATTTGCCAAAGCACAAATTTATTCAAGGAAATAATAAAAATGGTAAAGACTTCGACAGAACGACATATAGCCTCGATAGTATGGGGGTACATTTGGGGGTATGTATCATATTAAGCTTTATTTAATGTGTTAATTATTAATATGTTACATTATCAGTGTGTCCCCGGGCTGCCCAAAAAATAAGGGGTCAGCCGTTTCCGACTAACCCCTGAAGCCCTTATGAACATCTTTTTTTATTCTGCTAATTTATTTTTTCCCCATTTTCTTGGCTAATGCAGCATTAAATTTCTCGGCATTTATGACAAAGCGTTCGTGTGTGGCCTGGGATATTTTTTCCGCGTCATCAAATGCTTCCAGAGAGAACGTCAATTTCCGTCCCTCTACTTTTTCCAGCTTTCCCTTTACGGTAATGGTCATTCCCTCCGGAGTTGCCGCGGTATGTGTCATATTCATGCCGATGCCCACGGTCTGCTCATTGGGCCAGTCCAGATGGGGGTTGAGCGCTTTGATACAGGAAAATTCATAGAGTCCGAGGAGGAATCCTGTAGCAAGGACCTTGGGCATAACGAGCCCCTCCCCGAATTCCGGGTAAAGAAACGGTACGGTCTTGTTTTCTGGAACCTTGAATGTAAATTCAACAGTCAGTCCGGGCTGTAAGGAATCTTTCATGAAATACCTCCATTATGAAGTTTTTAACTGCGTCTGTCGCAATAAACCGAAATTTTTACAATAAGTCAAATATAAAAAATCACATCGGTAACATTTTGTCCTTCTTCTTTTTAGTTGCAAAGGGTTCGAGGACTCAAGGGTTCAAGGATTCGAATGAATTAGGAACGGATATAATGGCGGAATACTAACCAAAAATGTGATACATGGTGAGAGAAAAGTTACGGTACCCACTAAAACACAGGAAGTCTTTATGGATGATCATACGGCATTGAGTCAGCTCGAGGGATTGGCGCATACGCTTGGGATACAAGTACGATACGAAAAAATCATAGAAGACGAAATGTCAAGCGCGGGTGGCCTCTGCCGCATTAAAGGAGAATGGGTAATCATCATAAATTCCGGCGCAACAATCAATGAAAAAATTCAAACATTGGCAAAGTCCTTGAAGACTTTTGATCTCAATAATATCTATGTGAGGCCGGCGTTGAGAGAATTATTGGAACAATAGGGTGCTGCAATATGGTATTGTGGTTCAACAAGAAGGATCAAGGCACAAGGTTAAAAATTCAAGGGTGGGTTGCAATCAGGGGAGTAACGTAGTCAATTACCGGGGATGACATATATCTTCATAGAGTTTTTCTTCAAATGATCCGGGATAAATATGGTACCACTGCGCATCGGGGGATATATTTGAGCTTAGAAGTGTATCTCTTTTGTCAAAATAATATGTAACAACAATTCTTGCCATTTTCAGGCCGCATTCCACATCATACAGCGCGTGCTTATGGTGCCAATTTTTCACAGGCTGATTGGTTTTTTGTGTTTCAAATACGGTTCTTTCAGGCGGGGGTATTTTTTTCGGGTGCACTGGTTTGTCTGTGGAGGTCTTCTGATTTTCTTCGTCACGGATTTCCAATAGGGATGATTTATGTATGGATGCCTTTTGGTTGTTTCCGTTTTCCAGAGAACGCAGTGTTTTGTGACGTCTTGCCTTCAGTCTTTTTTTTATTTCACTATCCGGGGCGTATTGATTTCTTTTGATTTGAGAACCCTGTATGAGGGTTGGAGATGAATTCTCCCCGCTCATCGTATGAATCTGCCCTGTGTCCTTAGTAAGGTCCGGTGATGCATTTTCCCCGAGTGCTGCCCCGGTCTTTCCTGCGTCCATTTTAAGATTGGAAGATGAGTAGTCTCCAGCCTCCTTCCAGGTTTGTCCCGTATCCCTTTTGGGAGTGGTCGATGAAGTGCCTCCGATCTTGGCCCAGACCTGGCCTGTATCCATGGAAGGATACCGGATAGATTGCCTGTCGTATGTGTGGGTTGCCTGATCGGCACACAGAAGTGAAGGTACAAGGCATATGCCGATTATTATACAGAGGATTAAGTTCAAGGTTTCTGAATGTAATAGTTTTATTCTAAGCAGTATTTTTATCATTTTTAATAATTTTGGACAGTTTTTAACACTATTGAAGTCCTAAAACGATCTTGCTTCGCGTTATAATGTCTTAGTGATGACCAGAAGCTCTTACAAAAAAGTTTGTAATTCATATATCGGAAATATTTTTGTCTAACTTTAAAAACTACCCCGTCTTTGTTAATTATTTTAAATCAAAGGTTCACCTTTCACGCTTTCATCTTCACGCTTACATATGACTTTGGTGTCAGCCCCTTCCGGAATTTTCCCTCTCCGATTCCCTTTTAAAGGTGGATTTATTATTCAGATCCTGCTAATAAAAAACATCAATTAAAAATCCTCAACAATTCAACCCTGCGTGAGGTTATCATGGAGTGATAATAACCCCGTGTCTCAAAAAAAGAGAGAAGGGGTTTTTTTATGAAGATGAAATAGCAAAAGTTCTGGATCTGTCGTCAGGTGCAATGCGCGATAGTTACAGAGGAAATATGACCGGGGATTAGCGGGGCAGAAAAAACATGTTTACGTTAAAACCGTGTGTGGGATGCGGCTATTGCTGCATAACAGCGAGATGCTCAATCGGCTTATTCCTCTATGGCAAAGAAGGAAAATGCCCTGCACTAGAATGGAATGGAAACAGATATCTTTGTGAGTTAGTTGATCTATACGGAAGCGCTCTGGATATTGGCAGGGGATGCTGTGCTCCTTTGAACACATGGAGAGAAAAAGTGAGGGAAAGGAAGGAGGTATTTAATCAATGAACGAATGACCAGCGCGTCGGTTTTCAAGCATCCATTCCCTTTCCGTTATTCATAGCCAAATTGTCCCTTAATATGAAAAAGATCTTATGTTTTGCCCATCGTGGTGCGTCGGGTCATGAGCCCGAAAATACTCTTTCTGCGATAGAAAAAGCCATTGTTCTCGGTGCAGACTGGATTGAGGTCGATGTGTATGCCGTGGAGGGAGAATTAATTGTCATTCACGATGAGCGCCTCGATCGCACGACAAACGGATCCGGCTTAGTGATGGATACCACATTGGAATATTTACGATCCCTCGACGCAGGGAAAGGACAGCGCATCCCTTTTCTCCGCGAGGTCTTCGATTGTATTGATCGCAGAGCAGGAGTGAATGTCGAACTTAAAGGTCACGGAACAGCCGGTTTGACGGTTTCTCTCATGAATGAGTATGTACATGAAAAGGGATGGCGCAACGACCAGTGTATCGTATCCTCATTTCATCGCCGTGAATTGGCAAGAGTGAAGAAGCTCAATCCTCGCATAAGGATCGGCATTGTTATAGGTGGGTTCCGCCGGCACTATCAAAAATTCATCGCACAATTTGCCACGCATTCTGTGCACCCCCCCGTTGAACTTGTGAATGCAGAATTTGTGCGAGACGCGCATGAGCGTGGTCTCAAAGTGTATGTCTATACGGTGAATCAATCAGAGGACATTGCGCGATTGGCTGCCATGGGGGTTGACGGGATATTTACCGATTTTCCTGAACTCGTGAGCACGCGGTGAGATTTCTTAATGTTACCCATTCGCTCGATTACTCCTCTCTAATCGAATGTGTCTGCGCTTGCTTTCGGATTCATATACGAATTCTTTTATGCTGTAGTAACTATATTACACTTTCATCTTTGAGGCAGGTTTGGTAATGATGTTACCGTCAGATTAGCCCTTTTCCATATGAGATATTTTGGAGAGGAAAAAGTCATGGGACAGCAAAATCGCAACCCCGTATATCTGCAAGGCGGTGACGCCCTGTCGGTGACGGATGTACAAAATGATTTTCTCCCGGGGGGAGCCCTTGGTGTTCTTGAGGGAGACAAAATTTTGCCTCCCCTGAATCGTGTGATAGCGATGTTCAACAAGGCCAACCTTCCGATTTTTTTCTCCCGGGACTGGCATCCCTCCGACCACTGTTCGTTTAAGAATCAGGGAGGTCCGTGGCCTCCCCATTGCGTGCAAAACACATCAGGCGCTGAGTTTTCCGCAGAACTGCAAATTCCAGAAGGATCCATTATTGTATCCAAAGGCACTGAGAAAGAGAGTGAGCAGTACTCCACATGGGAGGGACGTGACGCAGACGGCAATACAGAGAGCGTTCTTATGAAAAAGTCGGGGATCAGGAGGATATTTATTGCAGGTCTGGCTACGGACTACTGTGTCCTCAATTCTGTAAAGGATGCCCTTGGCGAGGGGTATGAAGTGTATGTGGTAACCGATGCAATCCGCGCGGTGGATGTTAATCCCGGTGATGGCAAAAAGGCGCTCGACGAAATGATCCGGGCAGGGGCAAAAATGATTACCACTGATCTGATTCGAGAGAAAAAATGAACCTGTTAACCAATCCGCTTTTGACCGACCTTTACCAGTTAACCATGCTGCAGGGATACGTGGATAAGGGTATGCACGAAGAGGCAGTCTTTGAGTTTTATGTCCGGAGCCTTCCGGGTACTCGTGGGTTCCTCCTCGCAGCCGGTCTTGAAACACTGCTCACGTTCCTTGAAGGAATGCGATTTTCGGGAGAGGAACTGAAATATCTCGCCGGTACGGGCAGATTTTCCCAAAACCTTTTGGACTATCTTGCAAAATTTCGCTTTCGCGGTGATGTATTTGCCATACCTGAGGGGACTGTTTTTTTTGAAAATGAACCGATAATCCGTGTTGTTGCCCCTCTACCGGAGGCGCAGCTCGTTGAGACCCGCCTGATTAATATCCTGCATTTTGAGATACTTATCGCCAGCAAAGCTGCCCGCTGCGTTTTAGCCGCGAATGACAGGGCAATTCTGGTTGACTTCGGGCTTCGGCGGGCGCACGGAGCTGAGGCAGGTCTCCTGGCAGCTCGCGCCGCATACATAGCCGGGTTTGCAAGTACATCGACAGTTCTGGCGGAGCCTCTTTTCGGGATACCGATTTCCGGAACAATGGCCCATTCCTATGTTGAGGCTCATGAGGATGAGGTGGAAGCGTTTCTCAATTTTGCCTACGCAAATCCAAATAATGCGACCCTTCTTATCGATACGTATGATGTCCACAAGGGGGCACAAAAGGCAGTTGAGGCAGCAATAAGACTGAAGGAAAGAGGAATCAAGGTTCGTGCGGTACGCCTCGATAGCGGTGATTTGCTCACTTTGTCAAGGGATGTCCGCCAGATCCTTGATCGCGGAGGGTTTAAAGATATGCGGATCTTCGCGAGCGGCAATCTCGACGAGTACATAATCCACGATCTGGTATCTCAAGAAGCGCCGATTGACGGATTCGGCGTGGGTACAAAGCTGGACACCTCGGAGGATGCGCCGTACCTTGAATGTGCCTATAAGCTAATGGAGTATGCCGGCCAGCCCCGGTTCAAAAAGTCCCAGGGGAAAGCCACCATCCCGGGACGTAAACAGGTATTCCGGCAGCTTGAAGGCAAGACAATGGTGGGAGACATCATTACCGTGGAAGGGGATGAAGCAGGGGGCATTCCGCTTCTCACGAAGGTGATGAGCGGTGGTCAAAGGACTACCAGACGCCAGGATTTAAAAGACATCGCATCGTATGCCAGGTCTCAGTTACAATCCCTGCCTGCTCATTTTCGGGAATTGAAAACAAAACCGCCGTATCCCGTAAAAATCTCCCCGGTGTTATCAAGCCTCAGAAAAGAAGTCGTGCGATAAAATCACAGGCACCGATTGTGGTT
The DNA here is from genome assembly GCA_003508565.1 of Syntrophaceae bacterium. Taxonomy (GTDB): domain Bacteria; phylum Desulfobacterota; class Syntrophia; order Syntrophales; family UBA2185; genus UBA2185. Next base: position 8,607 of record DNUI01000053.1, on the reverse strand, counting down.
TTCTTCTGTTTTTCTCTGTGAGCATGGCGGGTATAATTGTTGTAGTGAGGGGGTATACACCTGCCTTAGGCACATACCCCACACTGAGAAATGGTATCATGAACAAGACGTTATCTTCAGAGATGAGTGATGCCGAAAAATGTCATGTGCATGTGTGTCCTCTGTCTGCATCTGCAAAGCCATTGTACATAGTTAGCGGGTCCAATTGCTTCCCCCGAATCCCCCTGTCCTGTTTATCGCTTTGAAATTGTTGGCGTTCACGACTTGTATGACCATCACGCCTCCGCTCATTACACGTCCGTGGGGGACATCGGACCAGCTGCCGTTTACCTGGGCCCCTGAAACCTGTCCGTGGAACACATTCGTCCAGGACGCCCCGCTGTCTCCGCTCTTCCCGAGCCACCAGACGTCATTGCCAATCTGGCGCACATAGTACTTTCCGCCGTCATTGCATTTCCAGAGGCCGTTCAGATTGAACGCGACGGGTACTGTGCTCCCCTGGCGGGTCCAATTACTTCCCCCGAACCCACCTGTCTTATTTATCGCTCTGAGATTGTTGGCGTTGATGATCTGCAGCTTCATTATGCCGCCGCTCATTACGCGTCCCTGGGGGACATCGGCCCACTTGCCGTCGATCTGATTTCCTGCAATCTGCCCCTGGAAGACATTTGTCCATGTAGCTCCATTATCCTTGCTTTCACCGAGCCACCAGAGCTCATTGCCCCTCTGGTGCAGATAGTACGTTCCGCCGTCGTCGCAGGTCCAGCGGCCCGTCAGATTTTGTGCTTGTACATCTGCTGCAGAGAATCCCAAAATGATAATCGCGATTAAAAAAACCATGGTACGCTTCATATGATAAACTCCTTCCTTAGATTTTTGTGGTCTGCAAAAAAAGACCTTGCGTTTGCATCGTCTCTCTTTTCTTGGGATGCCCCTCCTCTCCGTTTCAGGGGCAATTATCGATCATTTCTGTTTTGTAAGATTTTTTACTTTACTTTTTTCCACTCGCTCCCTCCGAACCCGCCTGTCTTAGTTATTGCCTTCAAGCGGACCTCAGGGGAAAAGGGGGCGGTTTTAATAATCTGCAAGACCATCTGTCCCGAGCCCATAATCCGTCCCTGGGGAACATCGGCCCAGTTGCCTTTGATCTGAGTTCCCGCAATTTGTCCCTGGAAGACGTTTGTCCAAGTGGCTCCCTTATCCCTGCTCTCACCGAGCCACCAGAGCTCATTTCCCCTCTGGTGCAGATAGTACGTTCCGCCGTCATTACAGCTCCAGGTACCTGTCAGATTTTGTGCCCAGGCATCCGCGGCGGCAATTCCTAAAATGAAAATCACCATCAACATAAACAGGGTGCGTTTCATGTGATAATCTCCTTCCTATAATTTTTGCATTCCTTTAAAAAGTGCTTGGCTGTATTGTTCTTCTTGTGGTTTTCGCTTTTCCTCCTTTCACCCCGCAGGGTTATGATCAACCGATTCGGCTTTATACGCTTTCTCTACTGCCATCTCTATCCCTTCATGAAAACTTCCAGCATATTCCTCATCTCAGGCGCAGAGCTTTATTCTTCTCCCGCCGGGTTTATATATTAGTAACAGTGTATATGTCCATACTTTTTTTGAGGTTTTGTGGAATGTGCCGAGGGAGGGGGGGAGGAGATGGCTTTCCACGCATGCCTGGAAGATAGTGGCAAGTGCGGGGGCGTCAGTCATGCTATGCGCATAAAAGCGACATACTAGTTCTCTAACAGTACAGTGAAGGCCCCCGGGGATGATTCACACTACGAGGGTTGCTTTACCGTGAAATAGGGTCTGGTTTCCCTCTATGGTACGTCAGTTAATCTTTGAATCCTGTCCCGGGGTCTGATATAGTCACTTCCAAAAAAATAGCGTTGAAGCTCCCCGCAGCCGGCTGCGGGGGGATCATGAATCGCATTCGCTCACTGCGGATTTGTCCCTGAGAATACAGGATGAGGATGGAAGGTAACTTTACGTGTGTATATCTGACATGGAAGACAAAAAGAAAAGGATCGTGACAATAGGCGGGGGAAGCGGGCAGTTCGCGCTTCTTTCCGGTTTAAGGGGTTTGAAGGGAATTGATATTACGGCTATTGTGTCAATGGTTGACAGCGGCGGCAGTACGGGAAGGTTGCGAGATGAGTTGGGAACATTGCCGCCCGGCGATGTACTGAAGTGCGTCCTCGCTCTTTCTCCGCAACGCGATATCATCCGTACAATCTTACTGAAGAGGCTCACCGGAGACAGCCGCTTGAAAGGACATAATGCAGGCAATATGCTCCTTACAATGCTTGCTGAGTATACCCACAGCTTTGCCACGGGTGTAAAAGCCCTTACAGAAATACTTGATGCCCGGGGAACGATTCTTCCGGTTACCGTGGATAAAGCAACACTCGTGGCTGAATTGACGGATGGAAGCCGCATATACGGACAGAAAGCGATCGACATACCCCGAGGTTCTCAAAGAGAGAAAATTCGAGATATATATCTCGTACCGCATTATCATGATACAATTTCCGTGTATCCTCCCGTTATTGGCGCGATCAAGCGCGCGGATCACATCATAATCGGCCCAGGTGATTTGTATACAAGCATTATCCCAAACCTTCTTGTTCCGCGTGTGAAAAACGCAATCCGCAAAGCGAAGGCAAGAGTGTTTTATATCGTCAACATTATGACAAAGTATGGTGAAACACAGAATTTTAAAGGATTTGACTTCGTGCGGAAAATTGAGGAACACATTGGCCGAAAGGTTGATGGAATAATCTACAACTCTATGAAACCGGAGCAGAAAATTCTTGAACACTACAGGGAAGAAAAGGCGGAGTTTGTCGAAATCAATGGGAATGGAAAGATGTGGAAAAATCGAAAAATCTATGCGGCAGATTTATTAAGTGTGGCAGGCGGAATTGTTCGCCATGACTCGAAAAAGCTGGCATTGTTGATATCGGAGATAATATCATCACATGAGGATGATCTGTAATCCTGACCTGTTCGATGAAAGAGACATATACACGTAGTGTCGATCCCTAATTTCTCCCAGAATTATAGTGATACTGCAGCGCTGCCCCGATAAACTTGCCAAACAGGGGATGAGGCTCTGTCGGTCGTGATTTGAATTCAGGATGGAACTGGCATCCCAGAAACCATGGGTGATCCTTGATTTCAATGATTTCTGACAGACGGCCGTCGGGAGATACTCCGGTTATAAGCAGTCCCTTCCCGGTAAGGACATTCTTAAATTCATTGTTAAATTCATAACGATGTCTGTGTCTCTCTGTGATCTCGTGCTCACCGTAAGCTTCAAACGCGAAGGATTCATTTGTGAGAATACAGGTGTAGGCCCCCAGCCTCATGGAAGCTCCCTTTTCGGTTACATTTCGCTGCTCTGGGAGAAGGTCAATGACGGGATATGGGGTTTTCTCATCAAATTCAGAACTATTCGCCTTTTTCAGATTGCAGACATGTCTGGCATATTCCACCACCGCAAGCTGCATCCCCAGACAAATACCGAAATACGGGATGCGGTTTTCGCGGGCATATTGGATGGCAGTGATCATGCCCTCGACACCCCTCTGCCCGAATCCCCCGGGAACAAGAACACCGTCGGCACCGTTGATATAATGATCTATCCCTTTCTTCTCAATCTTTTCCGCGTCTACAAAGCGCAGGATGACCCGGCAGTTGTTTGCGATACCCCCGTGTATAAGGGCTTCGTTCAAACTTTTATAGGAATCCGCAAGGTTTACGTATTTTCCCACGATGGCAATGCACACTTCGTGGGCGGGTTCTTTCATTTTGTTGATCACGTCTTCCCACGCATCCAGATGGGGTCGACCAGTCCAGATATTGAGAAGGCTGACGATTTTTTCGTCAAGACCTTCCCGATGGAAGAGAAGGGGAACCTCATAGATACAATTTACATCCTTGGCCGTGAAAACGGCCGCCATTTCCACGTTGCAGAAGAGAGCGATTTTTGCCTTTATATCTTCGGAAAGAAAATTCTCGGTACGGCACAGAAGAATGTCGGGTTGAATACCAATTTCACGGAGAGCCTTAACGCTATGTTGAGTCGGTTTTGTTTTAACCTCTCCGGCGGTCTTGATGAATGGAACCCAGGTCAGATGAATAAAAATGCCGTTTTCCTTTCCCGCTTCATTGCGGAACTGCCTGATAGCTTCGAGGAAGGGGAGGCTTTCAATGTCACCTACCGTTCCGCCGATTTCTACAATGGCCACATCAAAGCCGGCTGCACTTGATTTGATATAATCCTTTATTTCATCTGTAATATGAGGAATGACCTGAACGGTTTTGCCGAGGTAGTCCCCCCTTCGTTCCTTTGAAATGACTGAAAAATATACCTGTCCCGTTGTAAGATTATTGCATTTTCCCATGCGGGTGGACGTAAACCGTTCGTAGTGGCCAAGGTCCAGATCGGCTTCGGCTCCGTCATCGGTTACAAATACCTCACCGTGCTGAAAGGGACTCATGGTGCCCGGATCGACGTTGATGTATGGGTCCAGTTTCTGATTTGTGACTTTCAACCCCCGACATTCAAGAAGGCACCCGATGGAGGCTGCTGCAAGACCTTTACCAAGGGAAGAGAGAACGCCCCCCGTGATAAATATAAACTTGGTTTTTCTCATCTGGATTTCCATTCTACGGTGTATTGGGTGTATATAGCATAAAGAAAGTCGTTACACTTAAAAACTTCTGCTTTTATAATGTCAGAGCAAAAAGAAATCAAGGGTGAATATCAAACTTTTTTTACTCTTGCAAAACACACTCCAGTATAGTAGAAAAATCCGCTATTTCATCAGAACATCATCAACAGTAAAGGAGAGATCTATATGGGGAAGTTATTCGGTACCGATGGCGTCAGGGGGGTTGCCAATGAGTATCCTATGTTAGCGGAAATGGCGCTCAATATTGGAAGGGCCACAGCCCATCTGTTCAAAAGGAAGGGTCATGCCCCCAAAATTCTTATCGGAAAGGATACGAGACTCTCCGGGTACATGTTTGAGAATGCGCTTGTTTCAGGCATCTGCTCCATGGGCGTTGATGCCATACTGGTGGGTGTAATCCCCACACCGGGCATTGCCTTTCTGACAAGCAGCATGAGAGTTGACGCCGGGATTGTCATATCGGCCTCACACAACCCTTTTCAGGATAACGGGATAAAAATTTTCTCCGGTGACGGCTTCAAACTTCCCGATGAAAAGGAACTTGCCATCGAAGAAATGATATTTGCAAATAATATGCAAAAACTTCACCCCTCTCCGAGCGAGTTGGGGAAAGCATATCGCATGGATGATGCAAGAGGTCGTTATATAGTCTTTTTAAAACACTCTTTTCCTCGAGAGTACACCTTGGAGGGTACTAAAATTGTTCTCGATTGCGCGCATGGTGCGACCTACAGGGTGGCTCCGGACACATTCTTTGAACTCGGTGCAGAGGTCACGACCCTTTTCGATGATCCCGACGGAAAAAACATCAATGACCGTTGCGGCTCCCAGCACCCGGAAATGCTGGCTGCCGAAGTTTTAAAAAAAGGGGCCGATGTGGGATTTGCCTTTGATGGAGACGGTGATCGTCTCATCGCTGTCGATGAAAAGGGACAGGTCCTGACGGGAGATCAGATTATTGCCATCTGTGCCAACGTGATGAAAAAGGACGGTGCTCTTACGAACAATCTCGTTGTCAGAACCGTAATGAGTAATATCGGCCTCTCGGTCGCCCTCCAAAAGATCCAGGCTGAATCGGTGATGACCAAAGTAGGAGACAGGTACGTTCTTGAAGAAATGCAGGCAAAAGGCAGTGCCCTCGGGGGTGAAGATTCAGGGCACATAATTTTTCTTCAGCATCACACTACTGGTGATGGTATTTTAACGGCCCTGCAGGTTCTTTCAGCCATGAAAAAAGAAGGGAAACCTCTCTCAGAACTCGCAAAAATCATGAAAGTATTCCCTCAATCTCTGATAAATGTGGATACCAAATCGAGACCGGAGATATCCACGGTACCGGAAATAGTTTCTACTATCAAGTTAGTTGAGCAAAAACTTGGGGACAGGGGCAGGGTTCTCGTCCGGTATTCGGGAACACAAAACATGTGCCGCGTCATGGTTGAAGGTCCCACAAAGGAGGAAACTCTTGAATACTGCAAACAGATTGCCGATGTAGTGCGGGAGAGACTGGGTTAGTTCCCCACGCAATCAGGAGGAATGTATGCAGTTTAAAGTGATTATCACACGGGATTTTGAACAGATGAGCAAGTTTGGCGCCGGTCTGGTCATTGAAAACATTCGGCAGGTCTTGCACACTAAAGATACCTATACCCTCGGTTTGGCCACGGGGAATTCTCCGACGGGTTTATATAAGCATCTGGCCGGAGCCGCCAATGAAGGGATCTTTGATAGTTCAAGGATTCGGAGTTTCAATCTGGACGAGTACGTCGGCCTTCCGGGAGAAAATGTCCAGCAGCGGGCCCTCCACCCTGAAAGTTACGGCTTTTTCATGATCCAGGAGTTCTTCGGTCTCCTCAAGCGGAAGTTTAAGGAAACAAATGTTCCATGGGGAACACTGATCGATCAGGGAAAACTTATCAGTGAGCTTGACGCAAATCCGGCGGATTGGCGGGCTGACGGCACCGATAAGGGAAAGGCGATTGTCATAAATACGAATGCGAAATCTGAATATCTCCGATGGATTCGTGCATCTATCCTCGACGCATATGCGGAAAAGATATCACAGTATGGTGGGATCGATCTCCATATTATCGGAGTCGGCGGCCGCGGGCATGTAGCCTTTCATGAATCAGGCATACCCTTTGAAGGAAATGAAATGCTCCTGGTAAAGCTGGATGATAATACGGTAGAGAACGCCGTCAAGGACGGCCATTTTGCGAGTAAAGAAGAGAGTCCGTCCTATGCGATCTCTATGGGGGCGGAACTGGTGTATCAGGCACGGACAGTTATTCTGCTGGCCAACGGGATCCGCAAGACAGAACCCATTGCCGAATCCCTTTTAAATGATCCGACTCCTCTCGTACCCATATCCTATGGAAAGATTTATGCGAAGCAGGGGGGCCGGATGATCTACATTCTTGACAAAGCTGCAGCAGAAAAGGTACTCCAACATGCGGACGCTATCAGGCGTCAGGGGATTGAGATCGAGGATCTAAGCCGCGCTTAATTCTCCCCGCAATGATTTCCACCGCTTCGCCAATGAGGGTCTCCATGGGAATATCTTCAAGATAGACGTCATCCCAGGGAAGATTATATTCGTTAATAAGATTGCGGATATCGTTGAACCGGTCTCCAAGGATATCGATTTTTTCCCTCAATGACAGGTTTTCGTTGAAGGCCACATGGATCAGGACGAGAGACTCGATGCCGGTTTTTTTGCTCAGGACAGGGATGACGACGATGGGCGCCTCATCGGATTTTCCCTGCCCCACGTAAAGTTGTCCTGTCCGGACAATCGTTTTCTTCGTTCCCATCAGAATGGCTGAAGTTTCCACCCGGGATCGCATTGCCAGGGAAATCCCTCCTCTTTTTTCGATAGCAATAGTTGTAGTGTCCGCGGGAGTGCCATCCGCATCCAGGTTAGCGACGCGATAGAGCGTGTAGCCGCGGATATCTCTGACGGCTTTCTGGAGTCCCCTGATGGCAATAATATTATTGCTTGTCAATGACTTGGTGGAGATATTGAGAGTTTTAAGAAAGTCAAAAATAATGCCTTCAGGCAGGTGCTCCTTCCTGCTTGTTCCTACAGTTACCGTCTTGGCCTGATGCCGGATGGCGTCAATGGGTCTGGAAAGCTCATCCACCGCATGGCCGAGCGTCACATCCATAAGATCGATGGGAGAGAGCATCTCATCTTCCTCTTTGAAGTCCTGCCAGAAATCTTCAAGGGGCAGTTTTCCGACGGCGTATTTCAGAAGGAGGGTGAGATCGGATATTGTCTTGATGCTGGTAACAGAAAAATCTCCCCCATTTCTGCGTTCATTAAATGTTGCAGAGAAGTCCCGGATCATGCGGCGGAACTCCCTGTCTGCAATCATTTCATAGAAGGAGTGGTGCCGTTTTCTCTCCTCCACCATTTTCAGATTCAATTTGTTTTTGAATTCCCGGAAAAACTGGGCATCCCCATCGATTCTGCATGCTGCATAATATCCCCAAAGATGTCCCGCCAGGGTGTTGAGGATCACGGGCAGAGGCATACGCGACCTGGGTATTTCAATCACGGCATCGGCAATGCCGTTAAAACGATCCTCTCCTTCATCCGCAAAAACGACAACGCCCGCCTTATGAGCCTTGAAGATAGCAACGTCTTTGACAACATCACCGGTTACCGTTTCCGGATTTCCCGCGGCACACACGATGATCAGGGGTTCGGCAGACAGGTCAATGTGCTTTTTATTTTCTATAATATCCGAGGAGATTGTTTTATAGCATAATTCACTGAGTTTAATCCGTATTTCGTCTGCTGACGCCTTGTTGGGTCCACTCCCGACAACAGCCCAATAATTTCTTTGCCTTGCCATTTTATCAACGGAGCGTTTGATGTGCCCTCTCTTTTCTATGACCCT
>DNUI01000001.1 GCA_003508565.1 Syntrophaceae bacterium | reverse complement strand
GCCGGAATGGGCCCCAGTCCCATATAGGCCGGGTCAACGCCGCCTACGGCGAATCCTTTGATCTTTGCGAGGGGTTCTAACCCCAGTTCTTTGGCTTTTTCCGCACTCATGACTACCACCGCTGCGGCAGCGTCATTGATACCTGAAGAGTTTCCCGCGGTCACCGTCCCGCCTTCCTTCTTGAAGGCAGGGGGAAGTTTGGCCATTTTTTCGAGGGACGTATCCATGGGTCGTTCATCTACTTTAAATACAACCGGGTCGCCTTTTTTCTGAGGAATTGAGACGGGTACAATCTCTTCTGCATACGTTCCGTCGGCAATGGCCGCTCTCGCCCGGCGGTGACTTAGTAACGCCAGTTCATCCTGTTCCCGGCGGGTAATGCCGTATTTCACGGCGATATTTTCGGCAGTCAGACCCATATGATATCCGTTGAAGATTTCATAAAGCCCATCATGAACCATGACATCCACGATCTGGCCGAAGGGCATGTTCATGCGGTATCCCCAGCGGGCATCTGTAAGGCCATAAGGGGCGTTGCTCATATTTTCCATCCCCCCGGCAATAATGGCATCGGCATCACCGGCGGCAACGATCTGGGATGCCAGGGTTATGGCCTTCATTCCGGAAGCGCAGACCTTGTTAATCGTGAATGCATTGGTTTCTTCGGGAAGACCCGCATAGACGCCGGCTTGCCTCGCCGGATTCTGTCCTAAGGCGGCCTGAAGCACATTTCCCATAATGCACTCATCGAAATATACGGGCTTCAACCCGTTATCATAATCGTAGTATTTCCTGTTGAGGTCTGTGAGGTCAAATTCACCGAAGACATCGGGCCGGCTGGATTTTACAACATCACTGAGCGCCGGCCTGAGTCCAGCTCTTTTGATCGCCTCCCTGATAACCAGCGCACCAATGTCGACCGTTTTGACACCATTCAGCGCACCTCCAAAATTGCCGACAGCGGTTCGCGCACCACTTACAATCACAATTTCTCTCATGGTAGACCCTCCTTACACTAAAAGTACAATGTCCATGATGTTATGAAGAGTGAAATGAAAAACCTTGAAAGCAGATCATTCTGCACATATCGCTGTTAAGAACTGTGCATGTCAATTGAGTCTACAAATTCTACTTCGCGAGGAACCTTGTAAGAGGATAAATATGTTCTGCAATGCCTTGTAATATCCCTTTCCTCAGCCGGCACATCCGGATTCCTGACAATTAGTGCCTTTACAATTTCTCCCCGTAACAGATTTGGAACACCAACAACCATAGAGGCCTTTACGCCCGGATGAAGCTCCAGAACCGCTTCAACCTCACGGGGATACACATTAAAACCGCTGGTGATAATCATTCTTTTTTTCCGGCCAGTGAGGAATATATATCCATCCTCGTCGATCCTGGCCAGGTCACTCGTGTAAAGCCAGCCGTCTCTAATGACACGGGCAGTTGCTTCCTCGTCTTTATAGTATCCCTTCATCACGTTCTCACCCCTGATGAGAAGCTCCCCGATCCCGTTCGCTGGTAATTCATTACCCTGATCATTGACTACCTTCGCTTCCACACCGGGAATCAGCGTCCCGATTGATCCCGGCTTGTGTGCCAGATCACGCCTGCCTACAGAACACACAGGAGATGCCTCGGTGAGACCATATCCTTCCCGCAATATTACCTTAAATTGTTGCTCAAAAGTGGGGATAAATTCCGCCGGCATTGCTGAGCCTCCGGTAATGCAAAAATCCAACGAACTCACATCATATTTGCCCGCATCCTGATGTATAATCATTCCTAAAAAAAGCCGCGGTACCGCGGCGATATAGGTCACTTTTTCTTTCTGGATTGTGCTGAAAATGGCGTCAATGGTAATGCGGTCCTGTAATACGATGCTCGCACCAATACGGATGGCAGCTAACATATTCGCCACGGCACCAAACGCATGAAAAAGAGGAATAACTGCAATCCCACGGTCCTTATCAGTGGCATGATATACGCTCCTTAGAAGCTCGGATTGGGACAGGAGATTACCATGAGTGAGCACTGCTCCGAGAGGTTTTCCTGTAAGCCCCGCAGTATAGATAATAACAGCCGGATCGTCATCATCGATATCCGGCATTGTGAAAGTATGTGGGCCTCTCTCGACCATATCGCTGAATGGAGAATCCGTTCCCAGACCGCTGCTTGTAATAATACTGCGACAAAGGGGGATATCCTCCCTGATTTCTTCATACCTTTTTGCCAGCAATGTCTCTGTAATCAAACATGTTGTATCACTGTTTCCCAAGAGATGGCGAAGCTCATAGGCGGTGGAGAGGATGTTCAATGTAACAGCAACAGCACCGATTTTCTGAATAGCAAAATAGGAGATGACAAATTCTGGACAGTTGGAAAGCATGATGGAAACCTTATCTCCTTTTTGTATACCAAGATTCCTCAGACCGTGAGCAAATGCATTCACTGCCCTGTTCAAGGCCTCATAGGTCAAAGACTTCCCATCATATATCAAAGAAATATTGTCAGCATATTGACGGCAACTATCATCAAACATTTGTCCCAAATTCATATTACTATACCAATCCTTAGTTTTCATGATTTTTAACACAGAACTAAGGGGTTTTTCAAGAAGAACTCTCTTCCCTGACGATTTTCCCTTGATGGAATGATATTTTTCACCTATACTCCGGCATAAATTTTTTAGTCTGCACAGAAAGGGGGAAAATCATGAAGAGAATTATTATATGTATTCTTCTGGTATTGATGTGGAGCGTATCTTACGCGGGAGCGGAATTAAAGGTGGGAGACAAAGCTGCAAACTTTATATTGAAGGATTCTCTTGGGAAAGAATATACGCTTAATTCCCCGGAATTCCAGGGAAGAGTTGTCTACATTAATTACGCGGACATCGGCTCCAAGGACATGAACAAACATGTCGACGACACGCTCAAGAAAGACCAGGGGATCGATCGGGAAAAAAGCTATGTCGGGTTCGGTATCGCCAACATGAAGGCAAGCATAGTACCTGATTTTATCATTGCCAGAGTCATAAAAAGCAAACAGCAGGAGACGGGCGCCACAATTTTGCTAGACGATAACTTCATCATTCTGAATAGTTGGGGACTAAAAAATAATGTTTCCAATGTAGTCGTCCTGGATAAGAAAAGAATCTGCCGTTATATTTATAAAGGCAAGCTGCCTTCCGAGGAAGTTGAGAAATTAATCAACACAGTGAAAGAGTATCAGGTTAAGTGAAGTGTGTCCTCTTCACTTAAGACCAAGTTGGATCATATCCGAAAAAGATGCCAGATTCTTGTGAATGAATGCAGGAACTTTACATTTATAATCAATCCTCGAATCCTTTTTTACCGCTTAATGGGAGAATTACCGTAATATTACAATGGCTGTTATTATTGACGGGAAAAAGATGGCGCAGGAGATCAGGCACGTGCTCAAGGTAAAAGGAACTCGCCTTAAGCAAGAAACAGGTATAACACCAGGCCTTGGCGTAATTCTCGTTGGCGAAGATCCGGCGTCGCAGATTTATCTGAGGCATAAAGAAAATGCATGCAAAGATGTCGGATTTTATTCCCGGGAATTCAGACTCCCCCAAGAGACTCTCGAGAGTGCACTGCTCTCCGTGATACAGGAACTTAATCAAGATACAAGGATTCACGGCATCCTCGTTCAGCTTCCCCTTCCGCGCCATCTCAACTCCGCAACCATCATCGAAGCAATCAATCCCCAAAAAGACGTCGATGGATTTCATCCCTATAATTTGGGGCGCCTCTTCACCGGCAATCCCTTCCATATGGCCTGCACGCCCAAAGGCATTCTAGAACTTATGGATCGTCATGGAATCATAATAGAAGGCAAGGAAGCGGTCATTGTGGGGAGAAGCAATATCGTAGGAAAACCTCTGTCCCTCATGCTCCTCAACCGCCACGCAACAGTAACCATATGCCACACCAGAACGCGGCATCTACCGGAAATAACGAAACGGGCGGAAATACTTGTCGCTGCCGCGGGGGCACCGGAAATGATCAGGGGTGATATGGTCAGAGATGGCGCTGTCATAATCGATGTGGGTGTGAACAGAATGAAAGACGGACGACTGGTGGGAGATGTAGCATATTCCGAGGTGGCAGTAAAAGCATCATATGTCACCCCTGTTCCCGGTGGCGTGGGGCCGATGACCATTGCTATGCTGCTTGTCAATACACTCGAGGCCGCCGTCCGTTCGCTTGAATCCTCAATAGTATTATAGTACGAGCAAATTTCTCGGAGATGAAGCAAAAAAATACCCCCTCGTGCATACGCATCGAGGGGGTATTAATTACTTACGGCTAAGCTATTTTAGGCCCTTAATCGCTTTCATTTCCGCGATCGTCTTGCCTACGCTCTCGGCAGACTTCTTCAGCGCTGCCTGTTCTTCTGCGTTCAGCTTGAGTTCAAGAATCTTCTCAATACCGTTTGCTCCGAGGACTGTCGGCACACCGAAACAGATATCCTTCAGGCCATATTCACCGTCCAGATATACACAGCTCGGAATGAGCCTCCTCTTGTCTTTCAGTATAGCTTCCGCCATGATTACGGCGCCAAGAGATGGTGAATAGAAGGCGCTCCCCGTTTTCAGCAGCGCAACGATCTCGCCGCCCGCCTTTTTCGTTCTATCCACAATCTGGTCAAGTCTTTCTTTGGAAATGAATTCAGTTACCGGAATACCATTTACCGTGGAAAATCTCGGCATGGGAACCATGTCATCGCCATGGCCGCCGAGCAATATGACCTTAATGTCCTCAATGGACATGTTCAACTCCATTCCGAGGAAGCACTGGAATCGGGAACAATCCAGAGCGCCCGCCTGACCCATGACCCTGTTTCTTGGGAATTTGCTGGTCTTCAGGGCAAGATACGTCATTGTATCCAAGGGGTTGCTCACGATGATGATGAAGCAATTCGGTGACGCTTTTACGACATTTTCCACCACCGAACCGACGATATCTGAATTGATTTTCAGCAGATCTTCGCGGCTCATGCCGGGTTTTCTGGCAATACCTGACGTAATAATGACTACGTCGGAATTCTTCGTTTCTTCATAGCCGTTCGTTCCAATGACATTGGCATC
>DNUI01000189.1:776-4588 GCA_003508565.1 Syntrophaceae bacterium | reverse complement strand
TGAAGCCTCCGCAAAGACCTCTATCCGAAGTCATGCAGATGACCCTGATTCTTTTCGGTTCCCTGACGGCCAAGAGAGGGTGATTGCTGGTGTCCACGCGAAGCGCCAGGCTGCTGAGGACTTCCATGAATTTGATCGCATAGGGACGGAAATTTTCCATCCTTAACTGGGCGGATTTCAGTTTCGAGGCAGCCACCATGTTCATCGCCCTGGTGATCTGCTTTGTCTTTGAAACTGCTACAATTTTTCTTCTAATGTCCTTTAGTGCGGCCATTAATGCTTCCTTTTCTTACGTATGTGGTCTGTTATTCAGAATGTTTTCTATTCTTTACCCGGTCACAAATACGGAATCAAACTCTGTCAATACGGAACTGATCTTCTTTTCGAGGTCCGGGCTGAGCACCTTATTTTCATCAACCTCCCGGTTGATCTCGGGGTACTTGCTGGCAATGAAGCTCAGGAGCTGTGCCTCGTAATCCTTCAGCTTATCGATGGGATATTTGTCCAGGAAACCCCTCGTCCCGGCAAACAGGATGGCAACCTGCTGTGAGAGAGACCTTGGTTCGAACTGTGGCTGCTTCAAGATTTCCACAAGACGCGCACCTCGCTCCAGCTGTGCCTGAGTCGCCTTGTCCAGGTCGCTTCCGAACTGGGCAAAAGCTGCCAGTTCACGGTACTGGGCAAGCTCAAGTTTCAGTCTCCCCGCTACCTGCTTCATGGCCTTCACCTGGGCGGCGCCACCGACGCGCGAAACCGAAAGTCCCACGTTGATGGCCGGACGAATACCGGAGAAGAACAGGCTTGGTTCGAGATACACCTGACCGTCGGTGATCGAAATAACGTTTGTCGGAATATACGCGGATACGTCACCTGCCTGGGTCTCAATAATGGGCAGGGCTGTAAGGGATCCGCCGCCAAGCTCATCGCTCACACGGGCTGCGCGCTCCAGCAATCGGGAATGGTTGTAGAAAATGTCCCCAGGGAATGCCTCGCGTCCGGGAGGTCTTCTCAGAAGCAGAGAAATCTGCCGGTACGCCACCGCCTGTTTCGAAAGATCATCATAGATGATCAGGGCATCCTGTTTCCTGTCACGGAAATACTCGCCAATACTGCATCCTGCGTAGGCCGCGATGTATTGAAGAGTTGCCGGGTCACTGGCGCATGCCGCGATAACACAGGTATATGGCATGGCGCCATTTTTCCGCAGGTTTTCAACAACCTGGGCCACCGTTGATTTCTTTTGACCGATGGCCACATAAATGCATTTGATGCCGGTATCCTTCTGTCTGATGATGGCGTCTACGCAAATAGCGGTTTTGCCGATCTGCCGATCGCCAATGATAAGTTCACGCTGACCCCTTCCGATCGGCGTCATGGCGTCGATCGCCTTGATGCCGGTGTACATGGGGGTGTTCACAGGTTGACGTTGCACAACGCCCGGGGCGATCATCTCTATTCTTCTAAACTCGTTGGTCTCAATGGGGCCTTTGCCGTCAATCGGTGCACCGGTTCCATCAATAACCCGGCCAAGTACCGCCTCTCCCACAGGTACCTGGGCGATCCTGCCGGTTCTTTTTACAATATCCCCTTCTTTGATATGGGTAACTTCACCGAGAACGGCGACACCCACATTGTCCGTTTCCAAATTGAGTACCATGCCGAGAATCCCACCCGGAAACTCCAATAATTCCATGGCCATCGCATTTTCCACGCCATAAACCCTGGCAATACCATCTCCTACGGAGAGAACTGTTCCG
Source organism: Syntrophaceae bacterium (assembly GCA_003508565.1). Lineage (GTDB taxonomy): Bacteria > Desulfobacterota > Syntrophia > Syntrophales > UBA2185 > UBA2185. Next base: position 2,831 of record DNUI01000189.1, on the reverse strand, counting down.
ACTTCACTTACGTCCAGTTTCTTCTCATAGTCTCTGATCTGTTTGGAGATGATTTCGCTTATTTCTTCTGCCCTGATTTTCTCCATGCTCTATATTTCCTCCCCTAAGAGATACCTGATATTATGCAGTTGAGTTTTTATACTTCCATCGTAGAGTGTATCTCCTACACCGACGACAATGCCACCCAACAACGAAGCATCCCGTAAAATTGCCATTTCAACTTTTTTGCCGGTCAACTCTTCCATGCGTTTCTGAAGTTTTTCGGATAGTTCTGCAGATAATGGGAACGCTGTCTTGACATCCACCCTGATTTTTTTCAGGACATCGTCCATAAGTTTCCGATAACAACCTTCTATATCGGGAAGAATACCAATTCTTCGCTTATCGACCAGGAGTCTTAAAAAGTTTGCCGTCACATTCGATATAGCAACCTTCTTCAAAAGTGAATTGACAACGGCGCTTTTTTCCGCCTGATCAAAGACAGGATTTATGAGTAATTCCTTGAGGTCTTTGCTCTCATTGATGATGGAAGAGAAAAGTGACAACTCATTGTAATACTTTTCGTAGAGTCCATCTTCCGCGGCTATTTTAAAGAATGCCCTGGCGTAACGCTTTGCAATATTGCTGCTGATCAATGTTTTTTCACCACCTTATCTAAATAGTCTTTTACCATGTGTTCGTGATGTTCCTGGGTTATATTTTTCTTCAGAAGTTCTTCTGCCATTTCCACGGATAGCTTGGCAGCCTCTGCCCTTAATTGATTTCTCGCTGCCTTGAATTCCTGTTCCATCCTCGTCTGCGCATCTTCTTTCATCTTCTCAGCTGCCTTTTTGGCATCTTCAATGATCTTTTCTTTCTCGACCGTACCCTGAGATTTTATCATTTCGAAGATATTGCTTATTTCCTCTGTTGCCTTATCCAGCTTTGCAGAGTATTCCCGGAATTTCTTCTCTGTTGCTTCTTTTTCAGCTACTTTCTCATCGATAGTAGACTTGATAGTTTGACGTCTTTCGAGGAAATACTCTTTGATTTTTTTTGCGAGCAACCAGTAGAGAAACCCGACCAGGACAACAAAATTTGCTACTCTCCACGCAAAATCAATCAGCATTTCCTTACTGGATCCTTCACCCCCGCCCGCAGCATACGCCATGGAAGCGGTAGTGATAACAGGCAGGATTGATAAAATTATATAACGTGCATTACATCGGTTTAATAGGTGAGCGGAAAACCATTGTATCATTGGAGACTCCTTCCCAGCAATTTCTCGGCAATCTCAACAGATATCTTTTTGGACTGATTGGTCAGAATACTTCTGGCTTCACTAACTTCTCTGTTCATCTCCGCATGAAACTTTTCCATCATGGCGGGAATTTCACCTTTGGCAGCCTCGATGAAGCTTTTCGCCTGATCCGACCCTTCCTTCATGATTTCATGTTTTTTTTCTAACGCCTGCATCTTCGCCTGGCGAAGCTTTTCCTCGTATGCGGCCATTCTTTCATCTACTGATTGATTGAGGCGTTTAATTTCCTCTTCGGTATCCTGAAGTTTCTTCTTTCTCTTATCGATGATGCCCAAGATAGGCTTATAGAGGAGTAGATTTAAAATGAACATCAGGATAATAAAATTAGCCATCTGGATCCACAATGTATAATCGATGCTGATCACTATTCTACCTCACATCAAATGTGTCTTGAAGTTTAAAAAAACCGAGGGAATGAAAAGGCATCATCCTCGGCTCCTGAATCGTTTAACGTCTCTTCTTGTTCCAAAAAGTTTCTGATGATTCTTTTTTGATAAATGTTTTCTGAAATCTATCGATATGAACTCTGTACACGAGGAACCTCAAACGTCGCTGTGTAAAAAACGCGGTCTTCTAATCACAACTCTCAGCTAATGTCAAGTATTTTTTGGCGGAATATGGTTTTGCTTTATCATCTCTTAATCTAATACTTTGGATTTGCTATTAACTTTATAGTTTTCTGATTTGCTTCCTTCCATGTGGGAGGTTCCTTCGAAAACGGCCCCCTCTTTTATTATAAAGACGGTGGTTTTTAC
>DNUI01000189.1:0-691 GCA_003508565.1 Syntrophaceae bacterium | reverse complement strand
TCACCTACTACTAAAGTACCTCCTCCAAATATTTCGCCATGGAAATCACCATCAATCCGGACGACACCGCTGAATATTAATTTCCCATTGAATTCCGAACCTTTTCCAAGAAACGCCTTGACATCTTCTTCTTTTTTCTTGTGTAACATTGGTAAGCCCCCAGTATTTTGCATCCTTAATATTACTATACGCGGTTCTTCTTCTGTTTAGTTGTAAAAAGAATTCGAGCATTCTAATGTATGAACCGATTCCTCGACCTCATGGCTTCTGTATCCTGAAGATGCCATCAACTTTTCAGAGATGAACAATATAACGATTATGGATGGAGAACAAATCTCCTCATACTGACATTCAGCAATAATCCCATGGCTGTCATCATGACAACCATTGAAGAACCTCCGTAACTTAAAAAGGGTAACGGGATACCGACAACGGGCAGCATGCCCAATACCATCCCTACATTGATAAACACCTCCCAGAAGATTAGCGCTGCTATTCCAAAGGATACAAGCACTCCCAAAAGATCCCTCGAAGTCAATGCAATTTTCAAGCACCACAATATCAATATTAGAAACATGATCATCAGAATAAGTCCTCCCATGAAGCCCCACTCCTCTGCAAAAACAGAAAACACGAAATCTGTTTGCTGTACCGGCAAAAATTTCAACTGAGTCTGGGTTCCTTTTAAAAA
>DNUI01000171.1:2990-3427 GCA_003508565.1 Syntrophaceae bacterium | reverse complement strand
CTGAGGAAAGAACTCACAGGAATCGATGCAATCACCGCTGCATATGAAAAAGACACGGAAAGAATGCAGCAAATTGTACCTCTGATCAATTTCGTCAATGACGCTCACGCAACTCCTGACATACGGAGAGCATTGGCTTCGCTTACGTTTCTTCCCATGGAAAACGTGCATATTAAAGTCATACAAATAACCAATAGAAAAGATGCGTTACTGATACATGTAACCGGTTTTATAGATGCAAAAAAATACGGTGATATGCACAGAATCTTTGTAAATCTCCTTACCAATTTTCAAAATATTTCAGGCATGGCAATTGTTGCGAAGAATATTGAGATAGGAAATGGACATTTCCAAATTGATGTCGAAAATAGGGGCTGATTCGAAAGATCACTCTCCCATGGATGCAAAGCTCAAAAAGCTGTTGCGGTACTATGCTG
>DNUI01000171.1:1017-2985 GCA_003508565.1 Syntrophaceae bacterium | reverse complement strand
TTGGATAAATTTCAGACTTTAAAAATCAACAGCGTTAAAATGAAAGAGGCGTCAAGAAAGGCGGGGGAAACGCTCGCAACCGTCAGATCAGCTTTTTCATCATACGATAAAACGGAAGCTATGGAAGGCACTATATTGACTACTTTAGATTCAATGAAAGCCCGCATGAAGAACTCTGACATTACCGTGACAAAATTTGAAAAAAAAGGAAACGAAATTGAATTGCCCGTTACCGTGAACGGTACAATTCAAGATTATGCGATTTTCATCAACAACATCGGCTATTTGCAGTCACTCCCATCACCTGTTTTTTATATCAGCGGCGTCACAATCTCAGACCAGTCAGATGAAAAAAATGCCGTGATTAATTTCGAAATCAGGGGGGCATTAAAAATGCAAACAGCCCCTGCAGGTGGAAGCTCGTGAACGAGAATCATAAGATTATCATAATCCTTGTATCAGTCCCTGTTGTTGCGCTCCTGATAATGTATATGATTTCCGGTGTGAAATTTTCTCCGTCTTTTTCTGCGGAGGAGCAAAAAGTCTTCAACTTCAGCGACGAGCAAACCCCTCAATTCGCTCATAGGAAGCAATTGCCGGTGATCCGGATAAAGAGCCCAATATCCCTGTCACAAAACGCTGAGCGTGGATTTCCAAAGACTTCCCTTGTGGAAATGTCACCACCACCGGATGCCACAGGAAAAAGGGTCTCCTTCATTCTACTGCATAAAAAAAGAAATTTGGCGATTGTTGACGGCAAGCTCGTACATGAAGGTGATCTCCTTGGTAACCAGAAAATCGCAAAGATTGAAAAAGACAAAATTTTATTAAAAGGCAGAGAAGGTGAAAAATGGCTGAATTTAGATTAAGCAAATTTACCATAGTAACATTACTTGTACTCCCGATTCTTTTCATTTGCTTGATATCTTGTAATAGCAGCACTCTCGATATTAAAAGGGAAATCCAGATACCCGCGGAAGCCAGAGAAACGAAAGGCGCTGATTTTACCACTGTCGCTCCCGTGAAAACACCTGATTTCGTTCCTGTGCATGAAGACATATCACCACTTAAGACACGAATTCTTGACATCTCCGCAAGGAATACCCCCCTGAGGGATGTCCTCTTTATCATATCAGAAGCAACAGACCTTAACCTGATTATGGAAAAAGAGATAGTGCCCGAACTCCCCATAACCCTTAATTTAAAAAATGTCACCGCAGAAGATGCCCTGAACAGAGTTTGTGCTTCCGTCGACTATTACTACACGGTACAAGATAACATGTTATATATAAAAGCCACCACCACCAGGACATATGAACTGGGGATTCCCGCCATTATACAAACCTATCACACAGACCTGGGTGGAGACATGCTTGGTGGCGCTGTTGCGGGGACGAGTGGAAGCACCACAGTGAAAGGTAATATTACACAAAAAGCTGAGGTCGATAAATCTGCCTACAACTTCTGGGATGTTATTGAAAAATCCCTGGATAAAATCATTGGCGCCTCGGCAGGATCACCTTCCACCTCACCACAGACTCTCATGGTCAACAGGATGACAGGAACCATCATTGTCACCGCCACAAAAAAAGACCTTGAAAAAGTTGAACACTATCTTACTACGATAAAAAAAGTCATGAACAGGCAGGTTCTGGTAGAAGCAAAGATTATAGAGGTGAACCTCTCTGACGGCCTGCAATTTGGGATTGACTGGAGCTTTGTCTTAAATACTGGTGATGGCCAAAGCGCCACCTTCTCAACACAAAAATTTGCCGATATAGTTTCCACTGCAAATCAAAATTTCAGCATCACCACCGTAGCTTCTGATTTTGCCTCCCTGCTGAGAGCCATACAAACACAGGGAGAGACAAGAATTCTCTCCAACCCCCGCGTAAGTATCATGAATGGGCATACAGCGCTTCTCAGCGTAGGGCAGGACAGAAATTATATTTCCAAAATTGAAACAAC
>DNUI01000171.1:0-906 GCA_003508565.1 Syntrophaceae bacterium | reverse complement strand
GGCAATTATCCCTATCTTATTCAACTTCCTACAATAAACCTTCGACAAATGAATACGACGGTAAAAGTGAGAAACGGACATATGGTCATTATAGGGGGGCTGATCTCCAACCGGGAAGAATTCTCAGACAGCCAAATACCATTTTTGGGAGATATTCCCGTGTTAGGTTACTTGTTTAAAAGCAGGTCAAAGACGGTGACGAAAACAGAACTGGTTATATTACTTCAGCCCGTGATTATTTCTAAATGAGGGAAAGAGGGTCATACCTGAAAAAGTTGCTGTTTTTTAAGGGGTCGAGGATTCAAGGATTCGAGTAACCGGTTTGAGCATGTGATCCCTTGACTCCTTGAGCCCTACTACAACTAACCAGAAGAATCACATAGAATACATTGGGGATGAAAGACATATGGCAATAGTAAAGATTGGGGAAATCCTTCAGTCAAAAAGTCTCATCAATAATAACCAGCTTGAGATTGCGCTCATCCAGCAGAAAATTACCGGCGAGCTTCTTGGCGACACGGTTGTAAAACTCGGTTTTGTATCATCGAAAGAACTCGGTCAGGCCTTAGCTGAGCAGGCGGGTGTGGACTACATCGATCTAAGCCAGTACCCCGTCTCTGAAGAAGCCCTGAAAATAATTGCGAAAGAGACTGCAGAAGCGACAAGCTTCATTCCCATCGAACTAACGGACGGCAGGATGAGCATAGGTGTCATTGATCCAAGCAATATTATCGCTATTGACAAGGTTACATCGATTACCAAGACTCAGCCGAAAGTCTATATGGTTGATCCTGATAATTTCCGCGAGTCTCTGGAGAAGGGCTATTTTTTTCTTGAGAATCCAATTCAGCAGAGCCGAGACAAAATCATCGCAGATATCAAGGAGACAAAAACAGCGGGCGGTCC
>DNUI01000032.1 GCA_003508565.1 Syntrophaceae bacterium | reverse complement strand
CTTCTCTGCCATTAAAGAAAACTTGCTGGCGGGAAAGCGGGCAATCAGCTTTTCGAATTCTTTTATGGCCTTCATTGTCTCGGTTTGGTCCCGGTCAATGCTGTACATCTGCTTGTAGTGACACATGCCAAGCTGATATATGGCATAGGGAACATTCTCATTCGTGGGGTGGAGACTTACAAAATCATTATACGCTATTTCGGCTTCACTATAGTTTTCATCAGTGAAGTGGGCATCCGCAATCCCCATTTCCGCAATAATAGCAAGATTATGGAGAGGAAACTCATCCCTCACTCTCTGAAAATATTCTATTGCCTTTTTATACCAGCCATCCTGGTACGCCTCATATCCTCTCTGGTATAATATCTCAGGAGTATTTTTCGCCCTATCGGTACGTTCCCATATGTGTTTCCACCAGCTACAACCGGACAGAAAAAATACAGCAATGACAATGAAAATTACTACTGATTTTCGCTCTTGCATTCGATTCGCCATTGATTATAGACCCTTTTTAATCAAGTCCTCAAGGCGATCCTTCGGCACAAGCCCCACGAGCTTATCCTTAATACTCCCCCCTTTAAACAGGATAAGAGTCGGTATGCTCATCACACCGTAGACAGTGGCAGTTTTGGGGTTTTCATCAATATTGACCTTAGCAACTTTAACACGGTCCTTATATGCCGCCGCTAATTCTTCCACAACCGGGCCGATTGCCCTGCAGGGACCGCACCAGGGCGCCCAGAAATCAACAAGGACAGGTTTTTCCGATTTAACAACCTCTTCATCAAAGTTACTGTCAGTCAAATGAATCAAGGATTCTTCCTTCATCATGTATGACCCTCCTTCTCATTATTTTACGAAACTATATGGCATAGAGAAATAAATAATGTCAAACGCTATTTAATTATGGACCTGTTCTTTTGACAGACATACGTGAATCTGATATAAGGACATTCACTAACGACAAGAATCTCACGGGATTATCGCATGGAACCTCTGGGCATCATATCCGGAATCATTCTTCTGCAGGGCAAGGGTATTTTAGGCAATCTGGAAGAAATTGAAATCGTGACGGAATTTGGCAAGGCATGTGTTTTTCGTTCCGATGCCGTTGCTTTCATACCTCGGCATGGCAAGGACCCGAACCATCATATTCTCCCCCATCTCATCAATAATCAGGCAAATCTGATGGCATTGAAAGGTATGGGTGTCAAAGAAGTCATCAGCATCAACTCCACCGGATCCCTGAAGAAAACATTAAGACCGGGAACGATGGTTGTCCCGGATGACTTCATCATGTTCCCCGGGGCACCAACCACGCTTTCTAAAAAAGCCATCCACATTACACCAAAACTCAGCGGTGAAGTCCGGCACAAATGGATCGAGGCGGCCCATGAGTGCAAAATTAAAGTCGCAGACGGGGGCGTATACTGGCAAACCACCGGCCCCCGGCTGGAAACCAAGGCGGAAATTGCGATGATGTCGCGGTTTGCCGATCTTGTCGGGATGACCATGGCCAGCGAGGCGGTCATTGCCCAGGAGTTGGGGTTGTCGTATGCAGCGCTCTGTTCCGTCGATAACTACGGGCACGGACTGGGGAAAAAAGAACTTACCATCAATGAAATACTTCAGCACGCCCGGAAAAATACGGATGTTATTATAAACATTGTCAGACGCTATATTGAAAGGAGAAAGGGATGAAATTTTCTACAAAAGGCGATACTGGCGAGACTAGTCTGTTGGGAGGACAGAGAGTCCCTAAGTACGACGCGAGGCCAGAAACCTATGGAACCTTGGATGAAGCAAGCTCCGCCCTCGGAGTGGCCAGGGCTGCGACAAAAAATCAGAAGATTAAAGATATCATCCTCAGCGTTCAGAAAGACCTTCTCCTCATGGGAGCGGAGCTCTCCAGCCTGCCAGAAGACATTCAAAAGCTTACCCGCAGAATTCAAGGAAAAGATGTGGAGCGTCTTGAAAAAATGATTGATGATCTTCAGGAAAATATCACGTTAAAAAACGAATTTATCTATCCGGGGGAAACAGTTATATCAGCACAGATCGATGTGGGGAGGACCATCATAAGAAGAGCTGAAAGAAGAGCCGCCGGACTTAAAAATGAAGGCCTCCTCAATAATGCAGAAATAAATAAATATCTCAACAGATTAGCCGATATGCTCTTTGTCCTCGCCCGCTACGAAGAGCAAAACGGTTAACGACAAAAAGCTCTATGGACACGGCGTAATTTTCTATTTCCAAGGCGTCATATATTGATCGTTCACAGAAAGACGGGGGAGAAGTCCCAGATGCGAATACGGCATGCACCATCTGGATTACCGAACCGCCGAATGATCCTATTCAGTTCATAGCACTACTTTACGCATACAGTCAGAACGCCCCCAATTGACATGGCTTAACCTTTATTTTTAAGGCCTCGCAGGCCGCAGAGACTCCCATTCTGGGAATGCCGAATTGTGCCGCAATGTTCCAGGCAGACGCACAGGGAAGACGGTCATTCACCAATGCTTCCCGTAGAGATTTTTCCAATTCTCCAGGAACACTATCCGCAGGTTTTACAATCGTCTTCTCAGGACTGTAACCAAAAAGTCCCAACTGACATCTGCTGATCCGAATTTCCATCAAATCAACAGCGACACCGACATCGTGGATCGTAACCTCTAACGTGCGGGCAATCATCTCGGCATCTGCACATGTAATCATACCATCAATAATTTTTTTCTCTACGGCCTGGGTAATTTTCTCATTGACTTTCACACCGGACGGATGTTTCGCTTTATAATTTCCTGCATCACTATGAGTCATCGTATTTTCAACCTCCCTATTCTTTTCTGTTATCAATTACACGAACCGCCTTCCCTTCCGTGCTCGGCAGGCTCCTCGGTTCGACAAGGTTTACTTTCGGTGTAATTAAAATGTCAGCTCTCAATTCATCAACGACCCTTTTTCTTAAATTTTCGAGCTGCTTTAAGTCACCGGTAAAATACTCCTTCTGTACCTCAACCTTGACAATCATTACATCATCATACCCGTCCCTTTCCAGAATAATGACAAAGTTTGTTCCGACGCCGGGTATTTCCATCAGTTTCTTTTCAATCTGGATAGGATAGATATTGACTCCTTTGAGAATCATCATATCATCAGTTCTTCCCATAATACGGTCGATCCTCCTGTGTGTCCTGCCGCACGCACAGGGTCCGGGAATAATACGCGTCAGATCCTTCGTGCGGTATCGAAAAATGGGCATCCCTTCTCTCTTCAATGTGGTCAGGACAAGCTCACCCTGCTCACCTTCAGACACAGGCTTCAGTGTATTCGGATCGATGATTTCTACTAAGTAATAATCCTCCCAGATATGCATCCCGTTCTGATAAGGACACTCGAACGATACACCTGGCCCATTCATTTCTGAAAGACCATAGGAGTTGTATGCTTTCAAACCATAAATCTCCTCGATTTTTCTTCTCATCTTTTCTGAATGCGGCTCCGCCCCGATAAAAGCTATCCTGAGTTTTGTATCTTTCCGGGGATCTGCATTTACCTCTTCGAAAACCCGGGAGAGGTGCAGGGCATAACTAGGAATTATATGGATCACCGTCGTTTCGAAATCGCGCATCAGTTGTATCTGTCGCTTACTGTTGCCCGCCCCTGCCGGTATTACCAGGGCCCCTACTTTTTCGGCGGCATAGTGAAACCCGAGACCACCCGTGAAAAGGCCGTATGACATCATGTTCTGAAATACGTCCCCCTTTCTCATGCCCGCCATATAGATGGAACGGGCCAGGACATTTTTCCACATTTCTATATCCTTTGCAGTGTGGAATACCACGGTGGCTCTTCCCGTTGTTCCGGAAGATGCATGCATACGGATTAACTCATCCTTCGGTACAGCAAGCAGACCATATGGCCAGTTTTCCCGCAAATCATCCTTGGTGGTAAAAGGAATGCTTTTGATAACATCTACGGAGTCAATACTTTCCGCATCCAGACCGATATCAAGAAACAGCTTGTTATAGTAGGTGGATCTCTGTGCAGTCTTTACCGTCTCCCTGATTCTTAAAAGCTGGAAGGCCTCCAGACTCTCCCGATCCATTGTCTCCACATTTTTTTCCCAGTACATTCGCTGCCTCCCACGTTTTTTGTCACGCTCACTCTTACAACCCGTCTTAAATTTTATCAAGGCAAATTTAAAATATTGCGGTATTAAACTGTATCAATATCCATTAAAGAGGGTGTTGAAAAACAAAAAAATCTTGCTTTATAGAGTTCTCTCAAGTAGAAATTTCACGTGCTACCAAGGATGCTGTGACAACACTGCAAAAGAGGAATTTGAGGGACATGGGAAAATCAATCAAGGGATCGCAGACAGAAAAGAATCTTTTGGCAGCCTTCGCGAAAATCGCAGGAGATGAGGGATTTCCAGAAGTAGCACGATCCTTTGATCAGGTTGCGAACGTGGAAAAGATTCATGAAAGCAGGTACCGCAAGCTTATCCGGAACATCACAAATGGTGAGGTATTTAAAAAGAAAACCCCCGTAAAATGGCACTGCATAAACTGCGGTTATGTTCTTGAGGGCACGGGAGCGCCGAAAGATTGTCCCGCCTGCAAGCATCCCCAGTCATATTACGAAATGCCGGCAGAAAACTTTTAATCGAATCGAGACAACGTCTATGACAGGTATTATTTTATCAGGCGGGAAAAACATACGGATGGGAACAAATAAGGCCTTTCTCAAGGTGGGAGGGGAGCGCCTGATCGATAGAACTTCAAGAATTTTCAAAGAGCTTTTTGATGAAGTGATGCTGGTTACAAACTCCCCTCTGGACTATATCGATCATAACTGCGTCATCGCCACAGATATCATCAAAGACAAAGGAGCCATGGGTGGACTCTACACAGGGCTCTTTTTCACCTCCGGTGAGCACGCCTTCATCTCGGCATGCGATATGCCCTTTCTGAACAAAGCATTTATTATGCACATGATGGAATGTGTCCATGGATACGACATTGTGGTACCGAGGTCAGCCGATGGTCTTCAACCCCTCCATGCAATTTATTCAAAAAGGTGCATCCCTTCTATAAAAAAGGTTATCGCTGCGGATAACTTAAAGATTACATCTTTTTATCGTGGATTAAAAATCCTGGAGATTACGGAGGATATCATTAAATCTTTTGATCCGGAGGCCAAGATGTTCATTAACGTTAACACCCGCTCGGACCTCGAACACATTTCATCATGAAAAAACTCATACATTTCTTACCGACGATCGTACGGAAATAGTTTCATTATCAATGGTTCATTAAGGTCAATAAAAGTTTGACAACGTGCAATCAA
>DNUI01000173.1:1974-9521 GCA_003508565.1 Syntrophaceae bacterium | reverse complement strand
GAGACTGTGTCATAATTCCCAGAGGGGTGCTGTTCTTTGACAAAAAAATATTAGGTTTGAGAGAAAAATCTGTAACATAGAGCACAGTGATATGGTAGAGTTTTTCCGAAAGGAGAAACAGCATGGCATATCGATGTGGCGACCGTCAGCAAATGTGTTTACTACCTCCGAGCATAGAAGAATATGTAGCTGAGGATGATCCCGTCAGGGCGTATGACGCTTTTGTTGAGGTCCTTGATTTTCATGAATTGGGGATCACCATCAACCCGTATAAGGTCGGCAATGCCGAATACGATCCCCGGTCAATGCTTAAGTTGCTCATTTATGGATATTCATATGGTGTAAAGAGTTCCCGGAAGCTGGAGCGGGAGTGTTATCACAACATATCTTTTATCTGGCTTATGGGAGGTTTGAAGCCTGACCATAAGACGATCGCGGAGTTCAGGCGGCGGAACAAGAAAGCGTTGAAGAAGGTTTTGCGGCACTGTGCTCAGGTATGCATTAAGCTGAAGCTGATCGCAGGGAATATCCTGTTTGTAGACGGGACGAAGATCCGTGCGAATGCAGGGCGTCGCCGAACCCATGACCGGGCGTATTATGAGAAGCTTTTGGTGAATATCGACCAGCGGATTGAGAAGTTGCTTGAGGACTGTGAATCCATAGATCTTCAGGAAGAAGGGTCATGCTCTTATGTAGCCATGGATAAGGAGTTGGCGAAGAATCAGAATTTGAAGGAGCGGATCAAGGAAACCCTTGCCTCGTTCGCGTCAGGTAATCGGAAGACGGTCAATCAGACCGATCCGGATTGTGCGATCATGGGCAGTGTTCAGGGCAGCCATACCAGCTATAATGTCCAGAGCGTAGTAGACGATACACATGGATTGATTGTGCAAGCTGAGGCGGTAAGCGATACGAATGATGTCAACCAGTTCTCACGTCAGATTGATCAGGCGACTGATCTGTTGGGAAAGCCCTGTGACGCAGCCTGCGCCGATGCTGGATATGCTGATACCGATGACCTCGGAAAGATTGATGCAAAGGGGATAAAGGTCATTGTTCCCTCTCAGCGGCAGGCGTTACATGAGGAAGAAGGTCCCTTCAGCAAGAGTCATTTCATCTATGACAAGGAACAGGACTGCTACTTTTGTCCTGAGGGACACCGATTGAGGTATTGGGACACAGACAATAACACGGGAGAGCGGCATTATCGGATAACAGACAAGCGGCAGTGCCATAGCTGCAAGCATTATGGAACATGTACCACAGCAAAGAAAGGGCGTAAGATTAAACGGCTGCCCAATGAGGAGATGAAGCAGAAACTGGAGGCACAGTATGAGGAGGCGGCATCTCAGGAGATTTACGTGAGAAGAAAAGCCAGAGTTGAACATCCCTTTGGACACATCAAGCGGAATCTGAAGACCGATGCATTTCTTTTGCGGGGGCGAGATGGTGTTCACGCCGAGACTTCGCTGCTTGCAACATGTTTTAATATTGCCCGGATGATTACGATCTTCGGTGTTGGAGTATTCAAAGAAAAGCTATCTTCCTTGAGGATGGTTCCCGCTATAGCGTGATGTACAGAGGCAATGTACATGCGCATACTCACACAATACGGTAGCAGGTGCGGATACGACCTGACAGCATCCAAAATCTTGTCAGATAGAATCTCTTCATGAGTTCCTAATATTTTATTGTCAAAGAACGTTTATATGATCATCTCCCTTAACTATTACGACACAGTCTCTCATCTACCAGGGGAATCCCTGAGAAGAAAATATAGTGCCATGCATTAGGAGACGCAGAATTCACCTCTATGAACATCAAGGAATCCACATTTTTTAAGTCTTACGGGTTTTCTCTGCTGCTGATCATCTCCATCGGTATCGGCTCCATATTGGGTATCGTCCTGAAAAAAGAAGCTGTTTTCTTCAAACCCTTCGGGGATGTTTTTCTCAACCTCATCTTTACTGCCATCGTCCCCCTCGTCTTTTTTTCCATCGCGTCAGCCATTGCCGGCATGTCCAATATGAGTCGTCTGAGCAAGATTCTTTCCGCCATGCTATGCGTGTTCATCCTCATGGGTTTGGTTGCCTCGACGATTATGGTCATTGCTGTTCAATATTATCCACCGGCGGCAGGTATCAGGCTGGATTTAAGTACTCCTGCCAACATAGAGCAGTTCAAAACATCCGAACAGATTGTACAGGCTTTTGCGGCACCTGATTTTTCTGACATCCTGTCGAAGAAAAATATGCTCGCCCTGATCATTTTCTCCATTATCATCGGTATTGCTACCTCTTCTGTCAGGGAAAAAGGAAGATATTTCTCCACATTTCTCGCCTCCGCAAACGAGGTGATGATGAAGGTTATGCACTATATCATGTTCTATGCTCCCATCGGCTTATGCGCTTACTTTGCGTATTTTGTCGGGGTGTATGGTTCGGAACTGCTGGGTTCCTACCTCCGGGCGATGATACTCTATTATCCCATTACCATTCTCTATTTCTTCCTCGCCTTTACCTTTTATACGTATCTTGCCGCGGGGGGGATCGGTGTGAGAATGTTCTGGAAAAACATCATCCCCCCGTCTCTCACTGCCCTGGCCACGGCAAGCAGTGTCGCAACTATCCCGTTAAATCTTGAGGCGGCAAACAAGATGGCCATTCCCAGGGACATCAGCGAGGTTGTGATCCCCATCGGAGCAACCATTCACATGGAAGGTTCCTGCCTCGCCGCCATTCTGAAAATAGCCATTCTTTTCGGGTTATACCATATGGATTTCTCAGGAACCCAGACCGTCCTGACGGCGATCGGCATCGCCATCCTGTGCGGTTCCGTGGTGAGCGGGATTCCCGGCGGTGGTGTTATCGGAGAAATATTGATTATTTCCCTTTATGGATTCCCTCCGGAGGCCTTCCCGATTATTACGATGATCGGTACCCTCGTTGACCCCCCCGCCACCATGGTGAATGCCGTCGGTGATAACGTTGCCAGCATGCTGGTTGCAAGGATATTGGGAGGGAAAAATTGGATTCGGGAAAGTCCGCCGGTTTTCTAATCTTGGCGTTACCTGGCTGATAAAAAAACAACGTTCCTCAAACCGGGTAACTTCTTAATTTTCCCCTTGACCTTCATTACCTTCTCAATTATTCTACATGCCATGAGATATGGTTTATTTCATGATTATTCTATTAAAAAAAGGATTCTTGCAACTTCCACGGGAGTCTTTTTTGAAAAAGAACTCTTTCATCGCCCCTATCAAATTTCACCCTTCAGATTATGAGAGGTCTATTAAACTATAAGACTTACGATACGGAATGGTACATGAGGAAAAAATGAAAACAGGAATTAGCGACACGCGAAAGAGAATGTATACCCAGGCCGCCATCGTTTTTATTTTCTTACTATGCGTGATTGTCGGGAATGCATGGTCCGATGACGTCACGCCGGTTGCTAGAACACACCAGGTTTCGAATGTGACCTCCTCTTCTGCCACCCTGAAAGGAACAGTGTATTCCAATAACCCTTCAAACGATACTTTTTATGCGTTTCAATGGGGCACAACTACTTCCTACGAAAATCAGACAAGAAATCAGCGTGCCGGGACAAGCGCGGATCGTCCGGAAGTTGATGTTTCTGATGAGATCACTAATTTAAACCCAAACACTACCTATCACTACCGGCTTACAGTCTGGAGCAGCCAAGGTCAGGTGTATGGAGAAGATAGAACCTTTACCACCTATGTTCCGCCAACCGTTACAACCGACGCCGCCACAAATGTGACGTTTTCTTCTGCTACGCTGATCGGGACAGTCAACCCTAACGGGATGAAGACGTCCGTATGTTTTTACTATGGCCCCGGGTCGGATGGAGTGAACACAAGAAGACAGGATGTAGGAAGCGGCACAAACCCTTTGAGTGTCTCAGCCGGCGTAAGCACCTTGCAACCGGGTACAACCTATTATTACCGAATCGAAGCCTCCAGCTTTGGGGGAACTGTTTCCGGACCGCAAATGTCGTTCACGACCCCTGCCCTTTCACCAATTGTGACCACGGACGATGCCACGAACATAGCCAACAAAACGGCAACCTTGAACGGGACAATCAATCCTAACGAAACGAACGTTTCCTACTATTTTCAGTGGGGCCCGAATGATAATCCGTCAGCGCACAAAACTTACAGTAAATCTGCGGGGAGCGGCAGCACACCTGTAAAAGTATCAACTACGGTAAGCGGATTAAAGCCGGGTACTACTTATCATTACACAATTCTTACCGACTATAATTACCGGATTAGTGGTGTGGAGAGCCGAGGGCAGACCAGCGGTGGAAACAAAACGTTTATAACATTACTATCCCCGGGCGCTGCTACAATTCAGGCTACGAATGTAACTTCAAATTCCGCCACCCTGAATGGAACAATCGCGCCCAACGGTTTGCCAACCGTATGGTATTTTGAATACAGAAAATCTTTTTCTCCATGGCAGAAAATTAGTACCACTGAAGAACCTATCATCCAAAACCGGAATGCCTCGGTCAATGTAATAGGGTTAGATCCCAATTCCATCTACGGATTCCGGATCGTTGCACAAAATGTTGGTGGAACTGCGTATGGCCCGGAAATGAGTTTTAAGACCCTTCCTTTTGTTCTCCCGATCGCTACAACAGGCCAAGCACATAACATAACCAAAAATTCAGCAACTTTAGAAGGAAAAATCAATCCCAGAGGCTCTCCGGTTTCCTATTGGTTCCAGTATGGTCCAACCACTTCGTACGGAAAAGTCTCAACGGGCCAGGCGGGAATCATTGGCACGAGCAATATGAGCGTCTCTGAGACAATAATCGGACTGACTCCCAATACTACGTATCATTATAGGCTCATGACATCGAGCATCAAGGGCCCCTCCGTCTATGGAGTGGATAAAACTTTTACGACCCCTTTCTCCCCCCAGGATGTTACCACGGGCTCAGCTACGAATGTAACCTGGGATTCTGCCACTTTACAAGGAACAATACATCCGAACGGTTTATCAATTACATGGTGGTTTGATTACGGTCTTACACCCGCTTATGGAAAACAGACAAAGAGTTACAAAGATGCCGACACTGTAAATGTTCATTCTGTCTCACTTAACTTATCATCAGGGCTGACTCCCAATACCACATATCATTTCCGTCTCGTAGCATTAAGCAGTGCTGGAGTTATCTATGGGAGAAACAAGACCTTTACAACCCCTTTTGCCAAACCAACTGTGATAACGGGCACGGCCACAAAGGTGACCCCTATTTTTAAACCCACGGCGACAATAGGTACTGCCACAAAGGTGACCCCCGCTTCTAAACCTACGGTGACAACGGGCACGGCCACAAAGGTGACCTCCGCAAGTACCACTATTACCGGCACAGTCAATCCCAACGGATTAGACACCACGTATTATTTTGAGTATGGTCCAACCTCTTCTTATGGAAATACCATACCCACATCCCCCGAATCGGTGGGCAACGGCATGAGCAACGTCAATGTCTCAGCGGATATACGCGACAAATTCACGCCGAAGAGTACCTACCATTATCGGATAGTTGCCAAGAACAAATCAGGAACGGCGTATGGAGAGGATAAAGTTTTTATCATTCCTTCCCTACTTCTACCTGCAGTTAAAAATATAAGCCCCGCACCGGTTTCGAAAAGCGCAACAGGAGTGCGGCCATGAAACAGAAACGATCTCCCCAAGCTCGATCAGGTAAGGAATAGGGTCACAATATATGGAATGATGACCACCATGATCGCGGTTTAGCGTCGTCGTGGAACAGCTCTTTAGATATCTTTAAGATCTTTTATATATTTTAATCTTCCATCATTTTTCATGGCTTCCTTATTACTTTCCAGCCATGAATTCATCAATTCGTTCTTCTTCATCCTCAGAAGTAAATTTTTCAGGGTTACCTTTTTTGTCTCGAAATCCCTGGTATCCACTTTATCCCTTTCCTTGAATTTTACGATTACAAAATTGCCATTAACGTTATAGACATTGTCCGGATAAGGGGTTTTTTCTGAAATCTGGAAGAGGGCATCTGTCAGTTCCTTTGAAGAACCTAATTTCGGAACGACGGAACCGGGTTGAAAAAGTCCTGTTTCTTCTATGTTCAAACCTTTCTCCTGGGATATTTTTTGCAGTGCCTCACCTTTTTTAAGACGGTCAAGAATGGTTTCCGCATCTTTTTTGCAAAGGCGAATAGACTCTGCGTCGACAAACCTGCGTTCAACTTCTTTCTCGATTTCATTCAACTCCGGAGTGCGAGAGGGTTTTTTCGCAACGAGTTTCAAAACATAATAAGCTTTTTCATCGTAAAGAACGGGACTAATCTCATCCATTTGCAGACCAAAGACAATTTTAGGAAAATCCTTAATACGCCCAAGTTCCTGAGGAAGATTTTGAGAACTGAAAAAATTAGAGCTGCTAATTTTTAATCCGTTTTGTCTCGCGTAATCATCGAAATTTTCTTTCTGATAGATTGTATCATGGGCTTTCTTTGCCTCATCAGCCGCGATATTCATGCTACGGGACTGCTTCAATTCTGCTAGTATTTTATCTTTAACATCTTTTAAAGGAACGTCATTGGATCCTTTTTTTGTAAATTTATCTTTATTACGATTATAGTATTCAATCACATCTGTATCTGATATTTTTACAGAGGAAGCAAAATGCTGGCCTGAAAATGAAATATACTTTATCTGGATCTGTTCCGGAACGCGGAAATCATTTTCATGGTCTTTCAGGTATGTCTCCAGATCCGTCCGGCGAGGGGTGATCTTTCCCTCATAATTACGAGCCGAAAGTCTAAGATAGTATATGTTTATTTTTTCGTTCTGAAACCGATACAAATCAAATAATTCTTTATCTGACACCTTCACAGAGCTTTGCAGGATATCTTCCAGCTTTATCGAGGTTAATAAATTTTTTTGAGCATCTTCAAAATCAGAGGGCGCCATCTTAATGTGGCGCAGAACCTGGTGATATGTCTTTTCATCAAAAACACCTGCCCTCTGAAACGCAGGATTTGAAAGAATAGACGCCTTAACTTCCTCTTCTGTAACCTCTATGTTGAGTTCCTTCGCCTTTTGAAGGATTATCGCCTGATTAATAATGCTGTCATACGCCTGCTGTTTAATATTCAGGTTCTTTAGTACATCATCCGTGAGGGCTCCTCCTAAACGCTGCCGGTATGCATCAACAATATCCTGGTATTTCCTTTGAAATTCTACATACGGGATAGTTTTACCGTCGATAATCGCAATAGCTTCGGCCTGCCGTTTCCAACTCGTGGAACCAAAATAAAAGATAAAAACAATGATGACCATCCCGAGTAAAATTTTTACAAGCCAGTTTCTTGCATGTTTTCTCATTAAGTCGAGCATAAAATTTCCTCACGTATAATTTAAGAGGGAGATTTGTAGTATAGCCACCGGTAAAATGCAATAATTTTTTCAGACCTTGGCACAGCGCTGAAGGAACATCCTGCAAACTCGCTTCATAGTCAACGATTTA
>DNUI01000173.1:0-1930 GCA_003508565.1 Syntrophaceae bacterium | reverse complement strand
AGAATATTATTATTGAAACGATAAAGCAAAGGAGGAGCGGGTTTGCTGTTTGATTATGTATTAGGAAAATTTTCCAATGATCTGGCCATAGACCTCGGAACGGCCAATACCTTGGTGTACATGAAGGGTAAAGGAATTGTTTTGAATGAACCATCGGTAGTCGCCGTTCATAAAGATGCCCGGGGCACGAAAAAAGTCCTTGCAGTCGGCCTTGAAGCAAAAAAAATGCTTGGACGCACTCCTGGTAATATAGTAGCGATCAGACCCATGAGGGAAGGCGTAATCGCAGATTTTGACATTACGGAAGCTATGTTACGGCACTTCATCCACCGTGTTCACAATCGCAGAGCCCTGGTTCGCCCAAGAATTATTGTATCAATACCGTCCGGCATCACACAGGTGGAAAAACGGGCTGTAAAAGAGACCGTGGAATCAGCGGGTGCCAGAGAAATATATTTTATTGAAGAACCTATGGCGGCAGCTATTGGCGCGGGATTGCCTGTAATGGAACCAACTAGCTCCATGGTGGTGGATATCGGAGGTGGAACCACTGAAGTCGCCGTGATCTCTCTGGCAGGCATTGTGTACGCAAAATCAGTGAGAGTGGCCGGTGACAGAATGGATGAAGAAATAGTCCAGTATATGAAGAGAAAGTTTAACCTTCTCATAGGGGAACGATCGGCAGAGATCATCAAAATGACCATCGGCTGCGCGTACCCGGATGGAGAGTTGCGGAAACTCGATGTCAAGGGAAGGAACCTTATATCGGGCATACCCAAAATAGTTGAAATCAACTCCGAAGAGGTAAGGGAAGCCATTATGGAACCAATAAGTATCATCATAGATGCCATTAAAGACGCTCTGGATAATGCTCCACCGGAATTAGCCGGAGATATTGTCGACAGAGGCATCGTCCTCACCGGTGGAGGGGCCCTTTTGACAAATCTTGACATACGCATAAGGGAGGAAACCGGGCTGCCCATTACCATTGCGGAAGATGCCCTTTCAGTAGTAGCCAGAGGCGCCGGCATGGCCCTGGATCATATAGAAGTGCTCAAAGAGGTAACAATCCAGGTATAGTGTTACATTGTTCGGAATGTTATATGAGACCTTTGAAAAGATTCCAAAAGTCTCAAAATGTATCGAAGGTATATCGTACATGCATTTTAAATGAGTAATCTTTCCGAGGGGGATTGAGGACATGTCCCCAGAGAGAGATCTTATGTAATGTCTTGTACTGTTATTTGTTTCAGAAGGTGAAACCCCGCAAACTTCTCGAAAAGTGAAGTACCCCACCAAAATGTTATTTCCTAAGAAATATCAGCCGATTATAATAGCATGTCTACTGGTAATAATATCCATTGTCATGGTATCCTATAGCGTAAAACGGCCAACCAGTATTGGTTTTTTTAGAAAGCTTGTGCTGGAAACTGCCGCTCCGCTAGCAAACACAATAAGTTCGTCTTTCAGAGGACTTAATGAAGCATGGAAACGGTACATATTTCTTGTTGGGATGGAAGACGAAAACAGACGCTTGAAAAAGGAAAACGCATCTTTGACACAGGACATAGCTTACTACCGGGAAGGGTACCTCGAAGGAATTCGTTTACAGAAGCTTCTCGCACTTAAGGAAAAAATTAATTACCCTACGATTGTCGCAAGGGTCATAAGTAGAGACCAGACATCTATAATCAAGACTATATTAATTGACAAAGGAACATCTCATGGCATGAAGGTCGATTTGCCGGTCATCGCCGATCAGGGAGTTGTGGGAAGGATCGTGGAAGCCTCCCCCCATGTTTCAAAAATTTTGCTCCTTATCGATGTAAACAGCAATATTGACTCTATGGTTCAGGAGAGTAGAATCCAGGGGATTCTTCAAGGCGCTTCTTCACGGGGATGTTCTCTCAAATACATTGCCAAAACAGAA
>DNUI01000268.1 GCA_003508565.1 Syntrophaceae bacterium | reverse complement strand
TTAATCGAGCATTATATTATTTAAGTGTATATATTAATTGAAAAGTATACCACCTTCTCGTTGAAAAGTATACCACTTTTAATGTTTAACCAGTTGCTTTGTAAAATAAAAAGCAACACAAGAACAGATGATAAAGATGGATACGAAGCAAGAAATCTTGAGAAGGTACTTTCGCGAATGTGACAGCGAAAGGAAAATAGCCAGGGATTTGCAACTTAACCGCAAGACAGTAAAAAAATACCTGGGAGAATATCTGAAGGCGAAGGAAAAGTCAGAAGAAGAAGGGACAAAAGAAAGTCTTCAGGACTACAGTACATCACCACCAGATTATAATGCCACGGGCAGGACAAAACGCAAGTTGACTCTTGAAATATCGGCACTGATCCGGGCACAGTTGGAAGAAAATGAGCGTAAGCGGCAAAACGGACTGCGCAAGCAGATAAAGCGCAAGATTGACATACATGAATACCTTCTTTCACTAGGTTATCAAATAGGCTACACTACGGTATGCAACCATATCCGCAGCCAATCGATATCAGAAAGGGAAGCCTTTATCAGGCAATCATATTTACCGGGAGAAGAATGTGAATTTGACTGGGCTGAGACTAAACTGAAAATATCAGGAGTACAGAAGCGTTTTTTCCTGGCAGTCTTCACTTCCTCATACGGCAACTATCGTTATGCCAGACTATATGTCCGGCAGGATACACTTGCATTCATGGAATCGCACAACGATTTTTTTGCGCACATAGGAGGCGTTTTCCACGAGATGGTTTATGACAATATGCGTGTAGCCATAGCTAAATTTGTAGGGCGTACTGAAAAGCATCCCACGGTTGCTCTTACAAATCTGGCCGGTTGGTTCCAGTTCCGCTGGCGGTTCTGCAATGTGCGCAGGGGCAATGAAAAAGGACATGTTGAGCGGAGCGTTGAGTTCGTCCGGCGCAAGGCCTTTAGTCACAAAGATGAGTTTGAGAGCCTTGAGCAGGCACAGGAGTATCTTATGTCGACAATTGAGAAGCTAAATAATCTGTCCACCAGTTCCGCAGGGAAAAGTCCTTCAGAGGCACTTGCAGAAGAGAAGAAACATCTTTGGAAGTGCCCAGGCGAGATGGAGTGTCATCTGATGACAAGTCTGAAAATCGATAAGTATGCCACTTTCAGTTATGGGACCAATCGTTACTCCGTCCCGGATTACCTGGTTGGGCGCATGGTTGATGTAAAAGTTTACGCGGGCCGTCTGAAGGTGTATCACAACAACCTGCATTTATGCACTCATGAACGTAACTATGGCGCTTTCCAATGGCAGCTTGACATAGACCATTATCTCACTACTCTTTCACGCAAACCAGGTGCGGTTCATGGCTCGGTCGCTCTTGAACAGGCACCGTCTTCAATCCGATTGTTATACCAGCGTTACTTTGAGAACCAGCCAAGGGGATTTATAGATATCCTGTTGTACTGTAAGAATAACGACATCCATCACGAAAAGCTGGAAGAGACGGTACAAAAGTTAAGCAGGCTCTGCCCCGGGGATATCTCCTCAGATAAAGTTATAGCACTTTTGGGCAACCAAACAGATGCCATGACTTCATCGCCGCCACAGGCAAAGAAAACAGATGAAATCGAGGATCTTTCACTAATACAATTACAGGAAATAACGTTACTGGCTGAAAGCCGCATAAATTAATGAACAACATGATAGACAAGGATATAAATCAACAAATTGAACAGCTCAGCAGAACGCTGCATTTACCTGCCTTCCGGGGCGAATACCAGCAACAGGCAAGAGAGGCTGCTGCCGAAAGCCTTTCATACGAAGCATTCCTACTCAGGCTTATGGAGAGAGAATACACAAAACGTGAAGAAAACCGTAAAAAAGTGCATATCAGGCAGGCGGGTTTTGTTCAATATAAATACCTTAATGACCTTAAAAGGGATGAGCTCCCTGCGGATGCATCAGCAAAGCTTCCGCAACTAGAAAGGCTTGATTTTATTAAAACAGGACAAAACATTATCCTCTCCGGAAATCCCGGTACCGGGAAAACCCATCTGGCTACAGCCTTGGGAATTAAAGCCTGCCAGGAAGGATATAAGGTTCTCTTTACAACAATATCAAGGATGCTTACCCAGATACGGGAGTCCCGCTCACAAAAGATGCTGAGGACTCTTGAGGGCAGGTTCGAAAAATTTGATCTGGTGATATGTGATGAGTTCGGGTATGTATCTTTCGACAAGGACGGCGCTGAACTGCTTTTTAACCATCTCTCGCTGCGTTGTGGGAGGAAGTCTACCATAATCACCACAAACCTTACATTCGACCGCTGGAGCGAAATTTTTGGAGATACAGTCCTTACTGCTGCTATGGTTGACAGGCTTACTCACAAGGCATTTATTATTAACATGAACGGTAAATCATTCCGTGTTAAAGAAACAAAACAAATGTTGGAAAAATGAAAAATCCAATCTACCCGTCCCGGCCGCCTTAGTCAGGAGGAAGAAGGCGGATCCGCCTTCTTCCTCCTGACTAAAACAAACAATAATCTATTTAATTACTTTTGTAGTGTGTTGTACTTCTTAACTGAAATGGTGGTATATAATTGAACTGAAATTTACATTTAACAAATGATCATTGTTGGCATCTTAGATCGGAAGAGCACACGTCTGAACTCCAGTCACATTCCTTTATCTCGTATGCCGTCTT
>DNUI01000253.1 GCA_003508565.1 Syntrophaceae bacterium | reverse complement strand
CCTTATGAGGTCAAGGTTTTTCATCCATTTACTTGCGACTGACATGGTAGTTAATCTGCGTGATGTGCAGTTTCTTTATACCACAAATTTCATGAGAGCTCTCCGGTTTTTTGATGTTTTGGGGAAGGGATATTATATGATATGGCATGTTGAATGATTATAGAGTAAGGGAAAAGCAATGCCATTTTCTTTGTCATTCATGTGGAACGTATTCCCTCTCTTTCTTCGATATTACTGTATCTTTTTCTTTCATCTTTGTATCTACAAACCAGTCTATCAATTGCCGGGCTATACTGATTTTACCGGGTATCGTCGGGAGTTGTTCGGGATCGAACCAACCCGCATCCGAAATTTCAGTTTCGTCAATCATGATCTCACCACTCTCATACTCCGCAGTAAAGCCGATCATGAGAGAATCGGGGAAAGGCCATGGCTGACTTCCAAAATATTGAATATTCTTCACTCTGATGCCAACCTCTTCTTCTATTTCTCTTTTCGCGGCCTCTTCAAGTGTTTCACCTGGTTCGACAAATCCGGCCAGCACACTGTATAGGTCTGCGGTGAATCGTTTTACACGGGCAAGAAGTACCTTGTTTTCGCGTTCTATGAGAACGATAATTGCGGGAGAAATACGGGGAAAGCTCAGGAAGCCGCAACCCGGGCACTCTTTTGCTCTCATGACCTTTGCGTGTTTCATTTCCGTTCTGCAGCGGCCGCAGTAACGGTTGTTGCTGTCCCATTCAAGAATGTGTGATGCCTTCATTGCGATCTTGTGGAGGGATTCTTGAATACGTCCATAAAGATACCTTAGCCCGAAAGAAACCATTCCTGCGGGCAGTGAAATGTTTTCAGAAACTTCGGCGCAATAGCAATGATGTCCACTCAAGGTTCCCAGATACCACTCACTGACCGGCCGCAGTCCCAGATTGGTCAGATCTTGGATGAAAGGGACAGAAATTGTTTCCCCTTCTTTTTCGACTATCATCATGTGGGCGGTGAATATGAACCACCACGCCGGTTCTGACTTTTCCGTTGGCGGATCAACAGAAGAGACAAGATGATCATGCATGCGTTAATCCCCGATTTTGAATATCCTGATCCCGAAGGGTTCAATATCAAGTGTAATATCGGTTACCTGTGATTCATAGGAGGATCCGTTTATTCTATCCTCCATCCATATTGTTTTTGCATTTATGATATGTGGTGAAAGATCAACCTTTATACTGTAGCTGTTATGGATATCAAGATTGGTGAAAATCAGATAGCCTTTGTCATGTCCTTTATCGAAGCGACGAAAAGCGCCCAGAACTGCGCCGTGGTCGCTGTCAACAAATTCAATATTCCCGTCCTGATGAAACACAGGCGATTCTGCAAGGATGCGGTTGACATCTCCTATGCCTTTGGTGATGAACAGGTTCTCCTGAAACGTGTACTTTTCTTTCCTGCCGATGAACTCTATTTTCTCCGGGTAGCCGTGTTCAACACCCTGGACAATACCGGTTTGGCCCGTACCCATGAGTGCTAGTGCTGCATAGCGCGGCACAGCGGCCTCTGCCTTGCCGAAAAGCTGGGCCGGTACGCCTGTATCATGGGTGGTGATGGGAAGGTAAAAACGCAATTTTCGACCTATAGAATGAATATAGCGGAGATAATTTCTGAGATTAGAGGCATAGGGATGTTCCCACTGATTGGCAAGAAACAGATTGATCTGCCATTCAGCGGCTTTTTTCAGCATAGTATTGGAGTCAGTAAAGAGCTCCGCCATGACGATCAGGTTAGGGTAGGTGTCGCGCAGCTCGTCGAGGAGGTGTGTGATAAACCCTTCATGGCTTGAGTGCAGATTGTCAAGACGTATCATGCCGCCCGTAAGCTGGGCGAAATGGGACCAGAAAAGGGAATATTTTGTCATATAATCCCAGATATCGCTGCGAAGGTCCGGATTGGGATGATCGTAATAAATTTTTACAAGGTCCCCCCATTTCAGCCATGAGTTCATATGCCAGCAGCCTGCCCGTTTCATTCCGTCTTTCTCGCTCTTGTCAGGCACTATCCACTCCGGGCACATTTTCACCATTCTGCTCCCGATGCCTATGTGATTCAACGCCAGGTCAAAACAAAGCCGGATTCCCAATTTTACGGCAGTATTGACGAATCTTTCAAAGTCTGCGAAACCTGAGCGGTCGTCTGTTCCGCGATACGCTTTATCGATGGAAAAAAGATCATGGGCAGCATAGGGGCTTTCAGATAGGTCCAGACTGGTAATGGGCAGAAGATGTACCGCATTAAAACCGAGCCCCGCGATGTGGGGGAGATGTTCTGTCCAGTCGCTGATTGTACCTGAAACAGATGGTATCAAAGTATACATCCTGATGTCCCGCATAGTCTCCGGATCCACTATTACGTGGCTGAAAGGAACCCTGTCCCAGTAACAGGTTTTGCCGTTATCAAGCGAATACTTTAATTTGAATTTATAGCTTCCGCAAAGTCTGACTGTATACGACAGGCTATAGATCCCGCTCTTTTCATGTATGAATTTCAGTTCCCGCCATTCGTATCTTGGACAGTCAATATTTGTATAGAGATAGATCTGACCTCTGGCATCTTTATTCCGGAATTCGACTTCCAGATGGAGGACGTCGTTCTGATAGATGCGGAAAAAGTCATCGGGGACTACAGAGAACGAGCGCCTCAATAATCCTTCTTTGCCTATTCTCATATTCCGGGATATTAGTTCCGGAATTTCAAACGATGGAAGGAACGGTGATTTAAGAGCCATGGGTTTCACCCTGCAGGAGCGTTTGTGGTGCCATTAATTTCTCACATATCATAGGTTGAGGTTTGTTTTCTGTTTCTTCAACTTTCCAAAGGGATCGAATCAATTCATCGTTATCCGATACCCGTCGAGATAGTGTATGTCTAAAAAAATATTGAGTGACTCTTTTCGTTCCGCAAACAGGAAATTGCTGTTTTAGTATGGCATTATAAGGAAAAGAGAGTACTGTCAAGAATAAATAGTGACAATTTTCACTTACATATACAATTCATGTTGAAGATCAGAACGATGCATGGTGGTGTCGAAATACCATGAAAGCATGGTGGAAATACACGGGCGAGAATTTAGACGATCATTCATAAATCTCATCATAGACACTTATATGATTTTATGGTAGAAAAATTTAAGAACTTTGATCTAAGGAATAGTAATGGTTATTAAAAAGATCGGGATTATCGCAAATGTCGAGAAAGAGAAGTCCGCTGAATGCAGCATTCAACTGAGAGAATGGGCTTTTAATAAGGGAATTAAGGTTTTTTTTGAAGAGGGGATTGCCGGTAAAATCGGAGAGTCAAAAGGGATGGACAGAAGAGAACTGGCATCCCATGTAGATCTCCTGGTTGTATTTGGCGGTGACGGAACCATCCTCAGGACGGTCCGTTTTGTAAGTGAGTATGACATTCCTATTGTCGGAATCAACCTCGGTGAATTTGGTTATCTTACTGAGGTCAATCTGAATGAGATGTACAGTGCTCTCGAATTGATCGTAAAAGGTGAGTACCAGACAGAAAAGAGGATGATGCTCGATATCACGATATACCTGGGAACGGAAACTATCAGGCAGCAGAGCATTTTAAATGATGTTGTGATTACGCGCGGGAATCTTTCACGAATCCTAAACCTGGAAACGACTGTCAATCAGCGGTATCTGACCACCTTCAGGGCTGATGGCATAATCATTTCCACTCCTACGGGTTCTACCGCATATAACATTTCCGCGGGAGGCCCCATTGTGTTTCCAGAACAGGATTCTTTTATCATCAATCCAATATGCCCCTTCGCATTGACTAACAGGCCAATCATCATTCCCGATGAAGCCGAGATTAAAGTGATTTTATGGACAAAGGAACAGGGCGCGACATTGACCCTGGACGGGCAGGTTTCATATACAATGAAATCGGGAGATAACATGATTATCAGGAAATCTCCTTATGTGACTAACCTCGTCTCATCGCCTTTCAGGGATTATATGGAGATACTGCGTACAAAGTTGGGATGGGGCGGGTCGCCTTCCGGAGCCAATCAATGTTAATCCCTGTATCCCTCGGATTATGGCGGCAAATTGAAACTCGTCCATGTGAAGGTTTTCCCCAGCGAAGGCATGGGAATCGATCAGCAGGCATCATGCACACTTACTTCTTTCTCATCGAGAAGAACGTAACACCGTGAAAGGTTGTTTCCATAGTGAGGACAAGTTAATATTTGGGGGCGTATATGTTAACGGAACTTGTTATCAGAAATTTTGCCATCATCGAGGAATTAAGGGTATCTTTTGCCGGCGGCCTTAATGTACTTACCGGGGAAACGGGGGCGGGAAAATCTATTCTCATAGGAGCCGTGAGCCTTCTGTTGGGGGACCGGGTGTCTTCAGATATCATCAGGTCTCAAGAAGAAACCGCCATGGTAGAAGCACTGTTTGACATAGGAGAAAAATCGGATCTCAAAGGAAAATTAAAGGAGATGGGCTTTCTTGTAGGGAATGAACTGATCCTTAAGAGAATTATTTCAAGGACGGGGAAAAACCGTGTGTATATTGACGGGCAACTGGCGACACTAGGGATGCTTTCCGCCATCACTGAAAACCTGATCAACATTTGTGGACAACATGATCACCAGATAATACTGAATGCTGAAAATCATATTGACATTATTGACGAGTTCGGAGGTCTTCTGCAACTCAGGTCCGAATATGCAGAAATGTATGATAAATTCCTGTCTCTTAATAACAAACTTGGCAAGCTCCTCACCATGAATAAAACTCGTGATGAGCGGGTGGAGTTCCTGAAGTTTCACCTTAAAGAAATTGACGAGGCCGCAGTTCGTGTAGGTGAGGATGAGGAACTCCTTGATGAGAAGAAGGTTTTCAACAGTATCCAGAAATTGACGGAGTATGCGCAATCGGCATACGAGGCACTTTACGGGAAACCAGGGTCGGTCCAAGAGGGGTTGCGCAGTGTCATATCAAACATTCGCGAAATTAAAAATATTGACAGGGGACTGAACCTGTCCGAGCAAGATCTTGATGCGGTGTATTATCAGCTTGAAGAGAATGCAATGATCCTCCGGGAATATATAAAAAAGCTTTCTTACGATCCAGCGAGGCTTGAAGCCATTGATGATCGGTTGGATCTGCTGGGAAAATTGAAACGCAAGTATGGCCGCACACTTGATGAAGTATTGAAAAAAAGAAACGAAATTGAAGAAGAACTGAAAACTATCTCGTCCGTCGATGAGGAAATTGAAAAGATATCGAAAGAGATGGAAACACAGAAGACGGAAACGCTGGAAAAAGCGAAGCTCCTCTCCGAGAGACGCAGGGAAAGTTCAGATGTTCTGACAAAAGCGATAGAAGACGAAATTCACACTCTCCGAATGGAAAACGCTGTGTTTACGGTCATATTCGGTAAACCTTCCAGTGATCAAGGGACAGTGACATTTAATCCGCGAGGAATCGATGAAATAGAATTCTATATTACCACTAACGTGGGGGAGATGGCGAAACCTTTGAATCGCATTGCCTCGGGTGGGGAACTGTCCAGGATCATGCTTGCCGTGAAGAAAGTCCTGGCCAAAACGGGTTCCGTGGGAACGCTCATATTCGATGAGGTGGACAGCGGTGTCGGCGGGGCTGTAGCGGAGGACGTAGGCAAGAAGCTAAAAGATGTAGCTCAACATCATCAGATCCTTTGTATAACTCATCTTCCACAGATTGCCTGCTTTGGTGATAAACACTATCGCGTTGCAAAAACTGTCTCCGATGAAAGGACAATTACCTCGGTGGATTTTCTTTCCGAGGAAGAGCGGCTTGAAGAAATAGCCCGGATGCTTGGCGGATCAGAACTGACAAAGAAGACCAGGGCGCATGCGAGGGAAATGCTTGAGCTGTCCCGCGGGTGAGAGGGGGTAAAAAGTGCTGAGAAAGGCGCGAATAAGTGATGTCAGGACCATTCATAGGATGATTAATATGTCATCCGGTAAAGGGGAAATTCTTCCCCGCTCCCTTATGGATATATACGGCAGCCTGAGAGATTTCTTTATATATTTGGATGAAGGAAGACAGGTGGTTGTCGGCATTTGTGCCATGAATATAATATGGGAAAACTTGGCGGAAATACGCTCTCTTTGTGTTGAAGAAGAATACAGGAAAAGAGGCATTGGCAAAAAGCTCGTTGAAGCTTGTATTTCTGAAGCAATTACCCTGCAGCTTTTTAGAATATTTACTTTAACCAACAGGCCAGATTTTTTTGCACAGCTCGGTTTTAAAGAGGTCGCAATGTCTACCCTGTCTGAAAAGATATGGTCGGACTGCTTCAGATGCTCCAAGTATCCTGATTACTGCGACGAAGTGGCAATGATAATAGAATTGTAAGGTGCATATGACGATCTGGCGTTTCTTTTTATTGCTTCCGGTAATCCTCTATGTGACAGGATGCGCATTAATTAAAAAAACGTTCGTAACACCGGTAAAAGCTCCCAGGGCGTCTCTATCCTTGATTTCTCCCGGGGAAATTCCCTTCCACATTGATGATCTTGACCGGGATTCCCTCATTGCGGCGAGTGATAAAAGCCTCCGATACTATGACGGGATTAAGGCAAACACTACATATCTTTTCGGTGAAAGGAAAGTTACGGTCCAAGAGTTGAAAGAATCCCTTCGCGCGTTTCGCGACATCATAGGCTCTAAGGATTCGGAAACAATCAAGTGGCGGAAAATACTTGCTGCGTTTGATGTCTACAAGTCAACCGGACATGATAATAACGGAACAGTCTTGTTTACCGGCTATTTTGAGTCTTCTCTGGAAGGTTCTCTAAAAAAGACGGAGCACTATAAATATCCGATATATAAAACACCGGATGACATATTGGTAGTGAATTTAGGCAAGTTCAATAAGAAA
Source organism: Syntrophaceae bacterium (assembly GCA_003508565.1). Taxonomy (GTDB): domain Bacteria; phylum Desulfobacterota; class Syntrophia; order Syntrophales; family UBA2185; genus UBA2185. Next base: position 5,087 of record DNUI01000253.1, on the reverse strand, counting down.
TATCACAACGAGAAGATTGTCGGCAGGCTAAAAAATGGCGAGGTGATTCCATATTTTACAAGGGCGGATATTGAAGAGGCTGGTTCACTAAGGGGAAAGAACCTTGAGCTTGTCTGGGTGAATGATCCCGTTGATTTATTTTTTATGCATATCCAGGGTTCTGGAAAGATCAGGTTGCCTGATGGAAGGTTCATTCAGGTAAGCTATGCCCAAAAGAATGGCCGACCCTACAGGAGTATCGGGAGATACCTGATAAATAAAGACAAGTTGTCCGATACTGAGATGACACATCAGACGCTGAAAAAATATCTCAGGGAACATCATGAAGAACGCTCTGATATCCTTAACCACAATGAGAGCTACATATTTTTCCGCGTTGTGGAAAATGGGCCGATCGGCGCACTGGGGTTTACTCTCACCGCAGGAAGGTCCATCGCAACCGATCTCGATCTATTTCCCAGGGGTGCTCTTGCCATTATCAGATTACGTAAACCTGTTGTTGATGAGCGAGGATCCATTAAGACATGGGAATCCTTTTCCCGTTTCGTTCTGAATCAGGATACGGGCGGGGTAATTAAAGGTCCGGGGAGGGTGGATCTCTTCTGCGGAAGTGGCTCAAATGCGGAGATGGTAGCGGGAAGCCTTAAGGAAAAAGGGGAGTTGTATTTCCTGGTGAAAAAAAAGCACTCCAGAAATTAATGTTTCACCTGGCGGGAAATATGATACGCGGGAGAGTGCACTCTTCCGGAGCACTTTTTCGTGTGTTCTTGTTGTCCAAGGCTCGTGAAGCCGCACTATATGTGCCTTTGTAAAGAAAATATTTTTGGAAAAGAAATAAAATTGTCTTGATTGTTACTTCCCTTTATGTTACGGATGCGCGAAATATCGAGTGTTTCCCGTGGTTACACATTGTTGAGGCCCATTTACATTGAATGTAGTGATATATTCAGCACTGAATATTCTGTAACATCATTTACTATCAAAGTGTGATAAGCCACAAACTTCTCATTGAATGTATAATTCCTGACTGAGAAAGAGGTGCATAGCAGAGTTTCTAACCAGTGGTGTCACATGAACGATTGAGATACTGGCAGGTTTTTATTTTAAATATTTTATTGAAAGGAGGATTGTAAAGGATGACAAAGGCAGAATTAATATCAGTAATGGCGGGGGCTGCGGGCATCAGCAAGGCAGCAGCAGCAAAAGCGCTGCAAGCGTATACCGATTCTGTAACCAAAGAATTGAAGAAGAGCGGAAAACTGGGTCTGGTTGGATTTGGTACCTTTTCTGTTGTGAAAAGGAAGGCAAGGGAAGGACGGAATCCTCAGACCGGAAAAGCCATTAAAATACCGGCCAAAAAAGTAGTAAAGTTTAAAGCGGGGAAGGGATTATCAGCTAAAGTAAAATAAAGGATCATACAATAAGGTATTATATGCATAAAGGCCTCCGGTTTATTTATGAACATCGGGGGCCTTAGTGCATTATGGGAGCTGTCACAGCCCCATTGTATCGTTCGTTGACAGGAACTTTTCTTTTTGTTATGAACTTTCGCACCTATAAACGAAAACTTTTTAACTTACCCACTTCGTCATTTCGAAAGAAATGAGCAACAGTTGCATTCATTCGGCATGGCAGATGAGCAAGGTTGGAATTATACTGATCCTTCGCATTGCTCAGAGTTGCGACTCACCGTTGCAAAGACATTCTGTGCAGTGTTACAAGATTTATATATGAAAAACTGAGGTATACACATTGACAAAGAAGAGAATATTAAGCGGTATGCGACCCACGGGGGCATTGCATTTAGGAAACCTTCATGGTGCCCTGAAAAACTGGATAGAGCTTCAGAACAGCGGAGACTATGAATGTTATTATTTTGTAGCTGACTGGCATGCCTTGACCAGTGAATATAATAATACCAGTATGATTCGTAGTAATATTATAGACATGGTTATTGACTGGCTTAGTGCAGGGCTCGACCCTCAAAAAAGCACGTTATTCATTCAATCCAGCGTTAAAGAGCATGCAGAACTTTTTCTTATTCTTTCTATGATAACTCCATTACCCTGGCTGGAGAGAAATCCGACGTATAAAGAAATAAAGGAAGAGCTGTCAGAGAAAGATCTTTCTACTTTCGGATTTTTAGGGTATCCGGTTCTTCAGGCTGCGGACATAATAATATACAAGGCTTACGGTGTGCCTGTAGGTGTGGATCAGTTGCCCCATGTAGAACTTACCCGGGAGATTGCCAGGCGATTTAATTTTCTTTATAGAGAAATCTTTCCCATTCCGGAGCCTTTGCTGACAGACGTACCGAAAATGCTTGGCATTGATGGCAGGAAGATGAGTAAATCATACGATAATTCAATTTACATGAGCGATCGAAATGATTCATTGAAAACGAAGATTGCCTCTATGTTTACTGATCCTCAACGCATGAGAAGAAAAGATCCCGGGAGACCGGAACTATGTAATGTATTTGCCTTTCACCAGATATATTCACCACCCGATTATGTAAGGGAAATATCCATAGAATGCAAAAGAGCAGGCATAGGATGTACGGACTGCAAACAATCTCTTGCAGATCAGATTGTAATGGGTATGCAACCAATTCATGAACGCCAGGATTATTTTCGGGGGCATATCGATGAAGTAAAAAGTATCATCGAGGATGGAATAACCCGTGCAATCAGGATAGCTCGCGCAACAATGGATGAGGTCAGGGAAGCCGTTAAAATCTAAAATATATCTGCGTTACAGTTGCTATCAGCTTCAGGATTCAAGCGACCAAGGTACAAGGTTGAATGTGCAAGGGTAGAGTTTCCTTGTAACTTGCATTTTTATACTTGAATCTCGAATCTTCCCTTTTTACAACGGAATAATGAAAGAACTAAATTTATTATGGGATATGAGGTTAAACTTGAAATATTTGAAGGTCCCCTGGATCTGTTGCTTTATCTCATCAAGAAAAACGAGATCGATATATATGATATCCCCATTGCACTTATTACGGAGCAGTATCTATCACATATTAAGATGATGAAATCTCTTAATCTTGATGTTGCCGGGGAATACCTGGTTCTGGCTGCAACACTGGTTCATATAAAATCGAAAATGCTCCTTCCAGCACAGGAAGAGGATACGAATGGGCAGGAAGAAGAGGCCGATCCGCGTTCTGAACTTGTGAAGCAGTTGCTCGAATATCAGGTTTTCAAAGAAGCGGCAATGCAACTGGATCAAAGGCCTCTTTTAGAAAGAGATGTTTTTAAACGGGGACGCACTGATGAGGATCAATATGCCGATGGGGGAAAAGATGAAGTCGATGCGGAGCTCAGCGTTTTCGAACTTATAGAGGCTTTTTACAGGATCATTTCCACCTCAGAAAAGACGGAGTTTATGGAGATTGATGTGGAGAAGATGTCCCTCACAGAAAGAATAAATGAAATACTAGACAGGCTTAATGAAAAGAAAAAAATGACATTCACTGAATTAATTGGGGGTCAAACGAGCAGAAAGTCGATCCTGTATACTTTTCTTGCCATTCTGGAATTAATGAGGTTGAGAATGATCAGAGTATATCAGGCTGGTTCCTTCGGTGTGATCAGAGTTGCCCTTTTCATGGAGAAATAAATGGAAGACTCGAAAGCAATAATCGAAGCAATTATTTTTAGTTCAGAAAATCCGGTTCCTATTGACAAGATCAGAGAGATTTTGCCCGATGTCGAGAAAGTTGAAATCAGCCGCTTGCTCATAGAGCTTATGGATGAATATGAAAAAAGGAGTGGCGGGTTTCTTCTTTTGGAGGTTGCCGGAGGATTTCAGTTCAGGACGAGGCCGGACCTCGGGCATTGGATCAATAAATTCCTGAAGGGCAAGCCTGCTATATTGTCGCGGGCGGCTATGGAGACGCTCGCTGTTGTCGCCTACAAACAGCCTGCACTGAAATCAGAAATAGACAGGTTTAGGGGTGTCGATTCCGGCAGTTCCCTGAAGGGATTACTGGACAGAAAGCTTGTGCGAATAATGGGAAGAAAGGATGTCCCCGGGAGACCCATAATGTATGGAACTACAAAGAAGTTTCTAGAAGTATTCAATCTAAAAGACCTTTCCGAATTGCCGACAATGAAGGAAATGAAAGATTTACATGAGGAGGCATAAAAATTCATTTCTGAAAAAGTTGTCTTTATCTTGAAGGATTCGAATGGTCAAAAATAGTGAATAGCGAATAGGAAATGGTGACGAGTAATAGACAAAGAACAGAATATGTTGTATCTCTTTGATATTCACTAGTTACTTCTCCTGCAATGACGGGTAACAGGTTGCGGGAATAAACTTCGGTTAATCGAGACCTTCTTGCAACTCTTAGGAATAAAAACAGGATTTTTCATGAAGGAGCGACTGCAAAAGATAATCTCCGGTTCAGGGATTTCATCCAGGCGTGTTGCCGAACAAATGATTGTAGAGGGCAGGGTTACAGTAAATAATGTGGTTGTGAGGCAACTTGGTGTAAAAGCGGATATTGACGAGGATGAAATCCGGGTGAACGGTAAACTTATTTATCCTGAGACGTCAAAGGTCTACTTGATGCTCCATAAACCGAAAGGATATGTAACCACCCTACATGACCCGCAGGGGCGGCCGGTTGTTAAAGATTTAATCGTCGGTGTATCAGAAAGATTATTTCCAGTCGGTAGGCTGGATTATGATTCTGAGGGAGTGCTATTTATGACCAATGATGGCGAGTTTTCGCTGAAAATACAACATCCGCGGTTCAGAATTCCCAAGACCTATATGGTTAAAATCGAAGGAACTCTTGCGGCGAGTGAGATCCGGGTGCTTTCAAAAGGCGTAAAGCTGATGGATGGCATATTTAAACCTGATAGTGTTCATATACTTAAAAAAAACCCACGAAGCTGCTGGCTTCGTTTAATCATTACAGAGGGGAAAAATAGAGTAATCCGGCGTGGTTTTGAATCGTTGGGTCATCCTGTCGTCAGGCTGATCCGGACAGCTATTTCAGATGTTAGTTTAGGTAATTTGAAAGCAGGAACATTCAGATATTTAACCAGCAAAGAGGTTGAAAGTCT
>DNUI01000213.1 GCA_003508565.1 Syntrophaceae bacterium | reverse complement strand
CCGGCGGGAAAAACTGCAAGGTGTTTCAGAGATGGAGGGGACCGTATGCCATGAGATGAATCAACCGATGCAGATCATTTCCGGATACACTGAACTCATATTAAGCAAAACTCCGGAAGATAATCCCATCTATGCAAAACTGGATGAAATAAAAAAGCAGATTTTCCGCATGGCCGCAATTACAAAAAAGTTGATGATGATCAGAGATTATGAATCTCGAGACTATGCGGGCATTAGCCGAATTATTGATATTCATGGTGAAGATTCCAAACAGTCCGGAAAAAAGGTTTAGGAGGTTTTCACGCACAGTGGATGAGAAGAAGGTTCTGATTGTAGATGATGAATCGTCTATTTTGGCTATGTTAAAAGAGGCTTTTAACCAGGATGGCTATACCGTACGAACTGCTGAAAATGCAGAAGATGCGTTGAAGATACTGAAAGATGAAACTATCAGGGTCATGTTCCTGGACCTTAAACTCCCAGGGGTGAGCGGCATAGATCTGTGCCGGAGAATTCGGGCGACGGATCAAATAAGCATTGTCCATGCGTTTACCGGATATAGCACGTATTACGGTCTCATGGAGTGTCGTACTGCGGGGTTTGATGATTTTTTTGTGAAACCGGTTGAAATTAACGTGCTCATAAAAGCAGCCGCTGATGCGTTCGAAAAACTCACAAGGTGGAAGGTGAACGACTATACTGTGAAATGAGCGTTACCGGCTACACCACGGATATTTTCAAAGACCCCCCCCTGCCTAAAATGTCGTGAAGATGTATGTACCCCTTGAGCTGTTTTTTCTTGTTCACCACCACAAGCGTGGTGATTTCATCCTTCTGCATGTATTCTATCGTCTGTGCAAGAGATGCATCTTCCTCGATGGTCTTTGGTGACGGCGTCATTACTTCATCAATAATTTTATCTTGAAAATTCTGACCCCTTCGTACAAAGCGCCGCAGATCTCCATCCGTGAGTATGCCGGCCAGGCGGTTTTTTTTGTCGGTGATGAGAACAAATCCCTTGTTTCCTTTGTCCATTTCCTCAATCGCCTGCATGACCGGTGTTCCGGAATCAACCTTCGGTATTTCTGTACCTGTGATCATGAAATCTCTTACTTTGGCCCTTAGGCGCTGGCCTAGATTTCCTGCGGGATGAAATTTGTAGAAATCACTCTGATTAAATTTCCTTTTCTCAATAAGGACAGCCGCCAGGGCATCTCCCATGGCTAAACATGCGGTAGTGCTTGAAGTAGGCGCCAGGCCGAAGGGGCAGGCCTCTTTTTCCACGCCGACATCAATCACCACATCACTTGATCGGGCAAGCGTTGATGACGGGTTTCCGGTAAAAGCAATGAGGCGTGCACCGATTTTGCGAATGCTGCTTATGATCATATTCAGCTCATCCGTTTCTCCGCTGTTTGAAATTGCCAGCATGACATCGTCCTTCGTGACAATGCCTAAATCTCCATGCATTCCTTCTACGGGGTGAAGGAAAATGGCGGGTGTGCCCGTGGAGGTAAGGGTGGCGACAATTTTTTTTCCGATCAACCCGGATTTGCCGATACCCGTGACGATGACCCGCCCTTTTGTTTTGAATATAATATCAACGGCTTTTTCAAAGCTTATATCCACCTTATCGATGAGGTGGAGAATACCTTCTGCTTCAATTCTTAAGACATCTTTGGCCCGCGTAATCGATTGACCTTTTTTCATTCAATAGTGCCTTTCCAGGGTGTAAATATGAATTTGTGTCCAACAGCGTGCAGGACAGGCGTCTCTGCCTGTCATCCACCTATCAGATATTAAAATTTATGACAAGACTCATTTTCTGCGGTGCAGGCGACCCTCCCGACAGGCCTGGCATTTCGAAGGAACGATGTGACTGAGTGCAGTGGTCCATAAATTCGGTTACGTAGTGTCATTTCGAACGCAGTGAGAAATCTTCATTATTATGAATTGATAAAAGATATCTCTCTTCGATCGATATGACACAATATTTGTGAAATGAAGCACTGAGAAATCCTTGCCCCGGCTGAAGGGGGGGATTGTAAAGATTCCTCACCTTCTTCAGAAATCAAGGATTCAAGTGAGATACTTGAAAACGAATAGGATTTAAAGTTCTGGTATAAAGCATAAGATTTGGGTTATATTAATTCTGCCCGCTTGGAGAAAGAGGAAAATACTGGTGAAAAGGAGGGAATCTTCAAGGCATTTAGAAAATCCATTGGTGAATATTCACTGCACCCCATGAATCCTTGAATCCTCTAATCCTTTTTTGCATCTGAAACGGAGAATAATCCTATTTTCATAGTAACTTTAGGAACTTGTTATGGCCGGAACCAGGATTAAATGGCATTGGATTGTCGGGGCGGGATTTGTGGTCCTGTTCATCGTCCTCCTTGCCCTTCGTCTTTATTATCCCGGGCAATTCTCAGTCTTTCCGGCAAAAGATCAGACGGGGCCCGACTTCTCAAGGGTTCATACACGTCAGGATAAAGAAGCCTGGCTGAATATCTCGCAGGGCGGACGCAAAATAGGCTATGCCCACAGGCGGTTAATCAGGACCGATAAAGGATACCATAGTGTCGAATCTGTCGTTATGAAGATCAATACCATGGGAGTTCTACAGGGGATAACATTTAAGACGAACGGGTATCTGAATCCCGATATGACCTTGTCGTCTTTTGATTTTGACCTGCGCTCAAGTCTCTTCCGTTTTAAAGCGCAGGGGGTTGTAAACGGCAAGCAGGTGACGCTTTATACAGAAATGCCGGGATCAGAAAAAAAAACGGTCCTCACCTTAAAAGAAGCTCCCCGTCTGCCGGGTAGTATCCTTGAGTCTGCCCGTGTCGCGGAAATGAAAATGGGACAGGGCAGGAGTTTCCATGTTTTTGATCCGGCGGCTATGGGTCAGAGACCGGTAAAAGTGACCTTCCTCGGTGATGATGTCATTCCGGTGATGGGGCAAAGTCGCAAAGCCAGGAAGGTGTCTCTCGATTTTATGGGAGCGAAGCAGTATGCCTGGGTGGGGGAGGAGGGGGATATTCTCAAAGAACAGGGTATTCTGGGGATCACCCTTGAGCAGGTGACAAAACATCAGGCCTTGGGTGCATTTACGCTCACTGCGGGCGCCGATCTTGCAGACATCGCGTCGGTTCCTTCCAATGTTGTCATTGTTGATCCAAGCGCGCTGACATCGCTCAAGGTAAAGATCACCAACATAGACACGAGCAACCTCACTTTACACGGGGGGAGACAAGCCTTTAAAAAAGATATCCTCTCGGTGGAGAAGGAAACAATCCCGCCACGTTCACTGAGGGAAGCACAGATAACCAGCAATGAGGAATTTCTTAAGCCGGGCCCTTTTATTCAATCTGATCACCAGAAGATAAAGGATAAAGTAATGGAAATCATCTCCCCTGATGATCCGATGAACGTGAAGGCAGAAAAACTTGTCGCGTGGGTCTACAAAAGCGTGGAAAAAAGACCCGTACTTTCCGTTCCCAACGCGCTGGAGACGTTGAACAACCTGGTCGGGGACTGCAATGAACACGCGGTGCTGCTGGCGGCTCTCGCCCGTGCTGCGGGCATTCCGGCACAGGTAGAAGCGGGCCTTGTCTATCAGAGAGGGAAATTTTATTATCACGCCTGGAATGTACTGTACATCGGAGAATGGGTTACCGCTGATGCCGTCATGGGGCAGATGCCTGCCGATGTGAGCCATATCAGATTTGTTCGCGGGGAGGCGGATACGCAGATCGATCTGATCGGCATTATCGGAAAGGTGCGGCTGAAGGTTCTCGAAAAGTCACGATAACAAAAATAAATATTCCTTGATTTTCTCCCTTTGTAAAAGGGCGAAAATCAAGGGGAATTTCTGAACTCCAATTTCGAACGTCAGTGATCTGTTACAATGATTGAATTAAAAAACCTCACAAAGCGCTACGGGAATACTCTGGCCGTAAACCGCCTCAGCCTCGCGGTGGCGAAAGGCGAAATCTACGGTTTCATCG
>DNUI01000194.1 GCA_003508565.1 Syntrophaceae bacterium | reverse complement strand
GGCGGCACAGCAAAAAATTTTCCAGCTGGTCAATGTTTAATGAGCCACATATTTTCAAGGATAACTATATGCAGGCAGAGGTAGTCGTGTTGGCTTCTTCCAAGGAAGAAGCACTTGATCTATTGAGCAAAAGTGACGACAAATGGGATGTTGAAGAATTAAATAGAATAGAACCAATTATTGTCGCATTAGACCGGCCTCGCGTAGTTACCAAGCTCATATATTTTGGCTGACCCACATACCGTGAAATTGTATGACATCGTAAAAATCTTTTACTCTTGACGCTTTTATAACCCCTCCATATACTTCAATCAAAAGCAGTTTCCATGTAATACAATAATTCATTAAACACGGTAGAGGCATATTGTTCATGATAGCGTCATATACATATAACAATTATGAAAACTGCCAATTAATATACTGTAACATCGAAGAAGGAAGGTTTAAAACATGACTGACCTACGACTGATCCTTGTCATTGTCATTATCTTCGTATTTTGCCTTAGCGTGGCTTCTGTCCTGGTCTCTGTCACACGGCGTGTAGGAAACAAGCGGCGCTATGAGAAGATTGACGGGTTGCGTGACAAATTCAGACCCATAATTTCTGAAATGATAGCATCTGGTTCAACTGATTCTGTTCAGCAGTTCATGAATACGTCAAAAATACTTACAGGCTCGCATGAATGGGTGGCTCTCGAACAGGTACTTTTTGAACTCAACACAAAGAAAGAACAGAAAAATTATACACGGATACTGTTTGATGCATTCGGATACACGAAGCACTACCATAATCAATTATCCTCAGGCGGTTCATCTATAACACTATCGTCTGCCGCAGATAAACTTGGGCGCATAGGAGATCCGTCAGCAATCGAAGGCCTTACAAAGCTTCTCAACCACAAAAAATCTGAAGTTGCCACCGTTGCCTTTCGCGCTCTAAGCCGTATCGGAACAGACAACGCGCTTCATCACGCGTTACATTTACTTCCCGCTCTCCTCGAAAACAGCCACGTCACCGTGAAGGCAATCCAGACATCGCTAATGCTCTTCGGACCATGGGCTGGCGATATCCTTTTGCAGTATGCCCGCACGACTACCCATCCTGAAACGCTCGCGGTGATTCTTGAAACCTTGATCGCGTTCCCCGCACACCCAGGGACTATCGAATTCGCCCTGACCACGCTTTCTCATTCTGATCCTGAAGTACGGGCAAAGGCCTTGAGAATTATTGCGCGTGACGGAATGGGAACCTTTTCATTTGATTCCAAATTATTTTCACAATTGCTGAACGACCCGGTCTGGTTTGTCAGACTACAGGCTGCCAAAACAATCGGCAAAGTGAAGTGTAAAAATTTTGTCGACATGCTGAAAAAACTTGCTCTTGATGAGCGCTGGCACGTCCGGGACGCTGCCACCTTAGAGCTGGTTGAATTGGGAGATGCATCGTTAGACGCTTTCATAGAACTTCTCGAAACCCCTGATCGTTATGCGAAAGAGAGTATTTCAGAAGAGATCCAGCGTTCCGGTTTTGTGATTAATCTCATTGCATATATCGGCGGCGTCGATTCCAAAAAAAAGGCCAAAGCGAAACGCATCCTGACATCCATGCACAGGATGGGTTTCTCCGCACCACTTCATGAAGCGAGGGAGGCCGGTAAAAATCGACCGGAAATTACAGATGAATTGACAAAAATCCTTTTCTCGGGAGGTGTCGCATGAAGATAATGCTCATTTCGGCAATCATAGGTTTCAATTACTTTGTGGGGATTTACTACGGTTTTGTTCAAGTCGTTTATACCATTCTTCTCTTCACCGCTCTCGTTGTCATACTGCGGCATATACGGAAAATACGATACTCCCCTTTCAGAGAGCTTCAAATGCGTGCGGAAATGCCGCCTATCAGCGTTCTAATCCCTGCAAGAAATGAAAAGAATGTCATCATTCGCACTGTCGAAGCGGCGCTTGCGATAGACTATCCTTCAGTGGAAGTTATTGTCATCAACGATGGTTCCACAGACGGCATGTTAGAAATGCTGATTTCCCATTATTCATTGCGTCGCATTGACCCGCTGTACCGTGATCTCATCAAAACCAAGCCGGTGAAGGGGTTTTATTTTACCAGCCTCATTCCTAATCTGCTGGTGGTGGATAAGGAAAATGGCGGCAAATCAGATGCGCTCAACTGCGGCGTCAATGTATGTAAGAGCCCCTATATCTGTTCACTGGACGCCGATTCAGTTTTGGAGAGAGATGCCCTGATCAGACTCACAACACCTATTGTACAAAGCACGGTTCCGGTAATCGCAGCCGGTGGGGTTATCCGGGTGCTCAATGGGACACAACAAAAGGATGGATTGGTAACATCCATCGAACTGCCAAAGCGCAGCACACTCGTATGTTTTCAAATCGTCGAGTACTTAAGGGGGTTTTTATTCGGTCGTGTCGGCCTCGATGCAATGGACTGCAATCTGATCCTGTCTGGTGCCTTCTCATTGTTCCAGAAATCAGCGGTCTATACCGTGGGCGGATTTGCCTCGGACAGCGTGACTGAGGATATGGAAATTGTCATACGAATGCAGAGGCACTACAGACTGAAAAAAATAC
>DNUI01000055.1 GCA_003508565.1 Syntrophaceae bacterium | reverse complement strand
ATAAGAGGTTTTTTATGGGAGAGATAATTATTCAGGTTGACGCCTTCACGAGTCAACCTTTTACCGGAAATCCAGCGGCCGTGTGCATCCTCTCACGCCATCGTAATGATGAATGGATGCAAAAAGTGGCGCGGGAGATGAACCTGTCCGAAACCGCATTTGTGGAACAAAGGAAAGACGGATTTAACCTCCGCTGGTTTACACCGGCTGTCGAAGTGGAACTCTGCGGGCATGCTACCCTGGCAAGCGCTCATGCCCTATGGGAATCAGGGTATCTCGCAAAGGATGCGAAGGCGGCCTTCTTTACCAAGAGCGGACTGATCACGGCTGAACGCAAGCACGGCTGGATAGAAATGAATTTCCCCGCAGAGCCTGAAACCACTGCGTCAGCCCCTCCTGGTCTCTCCAAAGCGCTGGGGGTTGAATTCAATTACGTGGGGAAAAACCGTTTCGACTACCTGGTAGAAGTCGATGCCGAAGTAACCGTTCGTCGTATTGATCCAGATTTTACGCTCCTTATGAAAATTCCCATGCGGGGCGTTATCGTCACAAGTCCCTCTGCGTCGCAGGAATACGATTTCATCTCCCGCTTCTTTGCCCCTCAAGTTGGCGTGAATGAAGACCCAGTCACAGGTTCCGCACATTGTTGCCTTGGTCCATACTGGGCGGGACGGCTCGGCAAAAAAGAGATGTCTGGCTTTCAAGCCTCAACAAGAGGCGGTGTTGTAAGAGTGCGCATGGTGAATGACCGCGTCTATATTGGCGGACAGGCGGTAACCATCATGCGTGGTGAGCTTTCCGATCATTGTTGAAGCAGGGCGGAAATGTGAGATTGCCACGCCCCTTACGGGGCTCGCAATGACTGAAATGATATCTTTGAAAGTTATCACTTAACGGTGATTTTAACTATTCTATTTTCCAGGTCGTGCCTGCAGGTCCGTCCTTGAGGATGATCTTTTTTTCCGCAAGAGCATGTCTGATCTCATCTGCCTTCTTCCAGTCCTTGGCCAACCTGGTAGCCCGCCTTTCTTCAATCATACGCTCAATCTCTTTCACGTCCAGTCCACGTTTCCCGGCTTCCCTGTGCCGATCCTGACGGAAATAATCAGCAGGAGAGTCAAAAAATACCCCCAAGACCCTTCCTGTCTCCAGGATTGCTTTTCCTGCATGATACAGAACAAAACATGTCTCGGGAGAAATACGAGATTTTTTATCTGCCATGTAACCGTTAACAACCCGCACGGCATCGAAAATATATCCGATTGCCCTTGGCGTGTTGAAATCGTCATCCATAGCTTCTTTGAATCTGTCTGAAAGCGATGCAAGCTTCCCACATACATCACTATCCACTGCCGAAAGAGTTTCCCTGGTGATGCCGGAAAAATCCTCGCAACAAGATAATGCCTCATTAATTGAGTTCAGGGTAGTGTAGAATCGCTCCATGCCCATCCTCGCGTCGGCGAGTGACTCATCTGAAAAGTCAACAGGACTCTTGTAATGACTCTGAAGCATGAAGAGCCTCAGTACTTCAGGATGGTAATTTTTTAATATATCTTTCACAGTAACAAAATTACCAAGCGACTTTGACATCTTTTCGCCGTTGACCGTGACAAAGCCGTTGTAAACCCAGTAGTTGGCTAAGGGCTTCCCCGTGGCACCTTCCGATTGCGCAATCTCATTTTCATGATGTGGGAAAATCAGATCTTCCCCGCCACCGTGAATGTCAAACGTCTCCCCCAAAAAATGCTGGCTCATCACTGAACACTCGATATGCCAGCCGGGCCTCCCTCTTCCCCAGGGACTTTCCCACCACGGTTCCCCTTCCTTGCTGGCTTTCCATAATGCAAAATCGAGGGGATTCTTTTTCTTTTCACTCACATCAACCCGCGCTCCGGCCATCATATCTTCCAAGGTCCTGCCCGAAAGCTTTCCGTATCCTGGAAATTTTTCCACCGCGTAATAGACATCGCCTTCAATCTCATATGCCAACCCTCTATTAAACAGAACCTTGATAAGATGTATCATACCGTCAATGTGCTCTGTCGCTTTGGGTGCATATGTCGGCCTGGCAATCCTGAGTATATCCATATCTTCATCATGTTCTCTGATGTATCTCTCGGATATCTCAAATATGGTTCCCCGCTCTGCATTGGCCTTTACAATGATCTTATCATCCACGTCAGTAAAATTTTTCACATACGTAACGTCATAGCATTGATAACGGAGATACCGGGTAATGACATCGAACACCACCGCCGAACGGGCATGACCGATATGGCAGACATCATAGGCGGTAATGCCGCACACGTAGATGCGCACCTTCCCTTCAATGAGGGGCCTGAATGTCTCTTTCTGTTTGGTAAGGGCGTTGTAGAGCCTTATGGACATCAATCTCACCTGCGGTACACAATAAGCCGTTTTTTTATGGGAACAACGAAATCATATTCAATCCGGTGTCTTCGCTGATGCCACACATCAGATTCATATTCTGTATGGCCTGAC
>DNUI01000039.1 GCA_003508565.1 Syntrophaceae bacterium | reverse complement strand
ATGAAAGCCGTGGTGGTTACCAATCAGTCCGGAGTCGCAAGGGGATATTTCACGGAGGAATTCGTCAGGACGGTTCATGCATGCATTCAGAAGACCCTTATAGAAAAAGGCGCATTCATTGATGCCTTCTATTACTGCCCCCATCACCAGACGGAAGGAATCGGGGTGTATCTCCAGTACTGCACATGCAGAAAACCCGAGGCAGGAATGCTCATCAGAGCATCGGCGGAGATGGACATCGACCTTGCACGTTCTTACACGGTAGGGGATATGCTCAAGGATATTCAGGCGGCAGGTAAGATCAGAGCAAAAGGCGTGCTGGTAAAGACAGGCTATGGTGTGAACACTATCGAGAAAGAGTTGCTGCCGGAATCAGCAGGAATCATCCGGCCCCACTACATCGCCGAAGATATACTGGATGCGGTGAAGTGGATTATGGAAGACAGGTTGAGAGTGTGAACATCCTAATCGTAAAATTGAGCGCAATCGGAGATGTTGTCCACACACTTCCTTCATTAGCCGCGCTCAGAAAGCTCTACCCCGACGCGCATATCACGTGGGTCATTGAAGAAGCATCATCAGACCTTATCCAGGACCACCCATATCTGGACAGGGTTATTGTTTCTCGTCGAAAAAGATGGATTGATGAGTTGCAACATGGCCGGATCGATACACCTCTGCGTGAAATCAAATCCTTCATCCATGACCTGAAAGCGCGTCCCTACGATCTGGTGATTGATTTCCACGGGCTCTTCAAAAGCGCCATGATTGTTTCTCTCAGTTCCGGGAAAAGAAAGCTTGGCTACGACAGCATGCAGGAATTGAGCGGCCTCTTTCTCAATGAAAAAATTCCAGAGGATATGGAGAAACACGCCGTTGACCGGTACCTCGATTTCCCCCGCTATTTAGGCGCCTATGTGAACGAACCGGAATTTTTGATTCCCATAGGAGAAGAACACAGAAATAGAGTGGAAAGACTTTTATTGATTAACGGTATTGGCAAACAAGACAGGTTTGTGACAGTAAGCCCCGTAGCGTTATGGGACACAAAACTATGGGAAGATAAAAAATTTGCCCTGTTGTGTAACCGGATCACGGAAGAGTTAAAGGTCCGGGTGGTTTTTACCGGGAGCGACCGCGGAAAGCTGGAACATGTTCAATCCATGATGAGTGTTTCCTCCATCAACCTGGGAGGTGAAACAACGCTGAGAGACCTGGCCTATGCATATCGCTTGGCTTCTCTCATGGTCACAACCGACTCCGGCCCAATGCACATCGCGGCAGCGGCTGGAACTCCCGTCGTCGCTCTTTTCGGTCCTACCGATCCGACGCGTACAGGACCTTACGGGAAAGGGCATACGGTCATACGCAGGGAGTTATCGTGCAGTCCATGTTTCCTGAAAAAGTGCGACACAATGAAATGCATGCGGGATATTACCGTAGAAGAGGTTTTTAACGCGGTAAAAGAAAAATTAACGGAGATTAATAAAGGAACTGCAAAGGAGGGATAAAGGTGGGGATCAGTAAAAAACTCCCGGCTATTTTAGCATGCCCCAAATGCAAGGGCGACATTTACCTGAACCAGGGAGAGGACGGTTTGATCTGTGAGAAATGCAAACTTCTCTATGAGATAAAAGACGATATCCCGATCATGCTCATTGACGAAGCAAAACAACTTTCATAATATCCTTTCACTACCAATTTAAGAAACCTTTGCAAAATGCCCCATCGTGTCATTATGAATCATTGTGTAAACAAGATCATCCTTTTATCTTTTTCTTGACAAACATCTTCCAAACCATGGTAGTCTGGATGCCTGAATAAATTTTCGAGTGTCCTTATAGAGTTATGTTCAAAATTATCAATCGTTACATTCTGAGAGAAATTTCTTATCCGTTCCTCATGATCGTTTTTGTTTTGACCTTTGTCCTGCTTATGGGGAAAATTCTCCAGTTAATGGATTTGATGGTCAATAAAGGCGTGAGTTTCATTGATATATCGAACCTATTTCTCTTATTAACACCATCCTTTTTGATATTAACCATTCCCATATCGCTGCTGATATCGATACTGATCGGCTTAGGCAGATTATCCGGTGACAATGAAATAACAATTTTAAAGGCGTCCGGCATAAGTTTATACAAACTCATCGCCCCTGTTGCCTTCGCAACATTCATCGCTTTTATATTGACGGCTGTGATGAGCATCTTCTTCGTTCCCCACAGTCAATACGCAACGAAGAATTTGCTTTTTACCATCGCAAAGAAAAAGGCCAGCGTAGGTATAAAAGAAAAAGTATTCAATGATGATTTCAAGGGTATTCTTCTTTATGCGGATAATATCCCCGTGCACGGTAATTACATGGAGGGCGTCATCATCTCAGAAGAAAGCATTACCAAAGAGCCAAGCACCATTATCGCGAAGAGAGCGTACCTTGTATCAGATCCTAAAATGATGACGGTAACCCTGAGACTCGAAAACGGCAGTACGCACAGCGTCGATATGAAACAGAAGAATTATCGGAAAATGGATTTCAGTGTGTATGATATTAATCTCGATTTAGAATCCTCGCTTGCAGAAGAAAAGAAAATCATAACAAAGAAGGCCTCCGAGATGACTATGTGGGAAATTGCTGAAAATCTAAAAAAGGCCGGCGTAGAAGAAAGATTTTTCAGGGAGCTGTCCATCGAATTTAATAAGACAATCGCTACCCCCATTGCATGCATTGTCTTTGGTATTCTGGGAATTCCCTTAGGCATCAGATCGCACAGGGCTGTAAAATCGAGGGGATTCACTGTAGGTATCTCTACAGTATTTATCTATTACATCATTCGTCTAGGCGGAGAGGCCCTTGCATCAACCGGCAGGCTTTCACCTTTTATTGGAACATGGGCTCCAAATATTATTTTCTGTATGGCTGGAATCTATCTTTTGATTAAGGCGGCGCAAGATAGACCCCTCAACATTCAGGCCATAGGCACCTTTGTTAAGAAGCTCATCGGTAAAGAAAAAGGCCATTGATTCATGACTATTTTAGATCGCTATGTAACAAAAGAATTCATCGGTATATTTTTTCTCGTACTTCTCTTATTCACATCACTTTTCATGATCGTTGAATTTTTTGAACGAATTAGAATGTTTTTGAGCCATAAAGCCTCTCTGTACCAGATCGTATCGTATCTATTTTTCAGAATCCCCATGATGGTGTCACTGGTTATTCCGGCTTCAGTATTGCTCGCCTCCCTCATAGCCTTCAGCTCTCTCTCGAAAAACTGTGAAATTGTTGCCATGAAAGCGAACGGGATCAGTCTTTACAGAACATCACTGCCCGTGATTACCACATCTGTGTTGATTTGTGTCCTCGCCTTTCTTAACAGCGAATTCATTGCGCCATACAGTAACCAGAAGGCAGAACACATCAAATTAGTAGAAATACAAAAGAGGGAACCTATGGGAACTTTCAAACAGAACCAGCTCTGGTACAGGGGAAAAGACGGCATTTACAATTTCAAGATGTTCGATCCACAAATGAATACACTTCAAGGAATTACGATAAACTATTTAGACAAGGACTTTACATTGAAGATGCGGATTGACGCTGAAAAAGCCGAGTGGAAGGACGGGCAATGGGTCTTTTACAACCTGCTGACCACGCGGTTCACGGAAGGTGAATTCCCCTCTCTCGAACATATTTCTACAAAAGTGATTGATCTCCCGGAAAAACCATCGGATTTCAATATTATTCAAAAAAAAACCGATACTATGGGGTATGCAGAGCTTAGAAAGTACGTCAAAAAGATTCAATCCGAAGGGTATGATGCCACACGTTATATTGTTGATATGCAGGGAAAGATAGCCTTCGCACTCGTGAGCATCATTCTTGTCATTATTGGCATTTCATTTTCTCTTATGAAAACGGAACGAAGCGGCGGTATCATGCAGAGCATCGGGGTCGGCATTATCATCGGATTTTCTTATTGGATTGTCCATGCCTTCGCCCTGTCTGTGGGCCGTTCCGGCACTATACCACCCATTATATCAGCATGGTTTGCAAATGTTGTATTGGGCATCGCCTCCACGATTATGTTCTTCCGTGTCAAAACCTGATCCCCGATTTTCTCAACCCGGACTCCACAGCAGGTATAGGAATTCTATTGTCCATGAACGGGGATGGGTTTAGGGAAACGGGTGAATTTCATGCAGATACTGCGTTTCCCAGCAGTGATGAAGAAAATGGATGAGTCGGTAAGCTTTTCTTATAGGTGTGGATGGATTTTCAGACTGGATTTAAGGACAAGGAAATCTCGCAGGGCGGGATGACATTGATGAAAAAATGCGGGAACAAGCCGGGGGTGATAATTTTTCTGAATTTACATGATGTTGATGGCTGCTCATCATGAAAAGAAATCGTTATTTTTGAAGGACGCTGTCCGCTTTGTGGGGAACATACTCAGGAACAATCTCATGAAGTTTTTTCTTTATCGCGTGTGAATCGTGACGATGCGCAGCATCGTACAAGTGTTGCAGTTCGGCACTTAGCCATGCCTGCAACTCTGCGGGGCCCTTTAAACCGTGTGAGAATCCATTGGAGCGAAGCACCATAATCTTCTCGTGATCCGTCGGCACAATACCTTCTCCCACAGTGATAAGCTCTTCATTCAGTTTTTCCCCGTCGCGAAGACCCGTAAAAACAATTTTGATGTCTTTATCCGGCTCCTTGCCGGAAAGCCGGATCAGGTCTTTCGCCATGTCCACAATCTTCACAGGCGTTCCCATTCTCAAGATGAAAATCTCACCACC
>DNUI01000283.1:5546-6806 GCA_003508565.1 Syntrophaceae bacterium | reverse complement strand
GAACCCTTATACTTTCCCTGGCTCATGGTACTTCCTGCCATGAATGCTAATAAACCAAATCTTGCCTATAAACATCACCTTGTAAAAAACATCATGGCTTCTGATAACATGACCAGCACCTGAACAGAATAACGAAAAAAGGCCGAATATGCTCAATCAATGAAACATTGCCGGCCAATAATCAGCGGCGCGAAACGTATGCCATGTATTCTCTCCCTTGAGGAGAATTTTTGTTCTCTCTATGAATAAAATATTATCTTTTTATTGCATTTATATCATCAAGTAAATCAATATCCTCTACCCACGCATCAATTTCTCTTACGGTTGTAAACGTCTTTAAGTCTTGAGGGGGTGCGTTCTGATATGTTTCACGAATAATAACTTTATGACCTGCTAAAATAGTTTTACGGGCACGGGAAATTAATTCATCTAGGACATCTCTTTTATCATATTTGAGCAGATCAGATATTTCACGGGCCGATATGATTTGGTCAGACATATTTACCTCTTGATAGTATCTTAATGGACGTAAAGTATCATTCGAGAAATAATTTATCAATATTATAAAGTTTGTCGTGGTTCATTCTGATGGAACTTAAAAAAGCATGGATATAGTCTATCAAAAGACATTCATCTACAATGCATGAGGTTCGCGGTTTAAAAGAATATGAACAGAAATTGTTTCCTTTTCTGTTTTCACTCTCATGTGAACACCATAAGACATACCCTTCATCGGTTTAATCTTATCAACACAGCTTACCTCTCCCCTGCCTTATTTTTCAGCACTAACAGGTATTTTTACGATTATTTCATAGAAATACCATTACGTATCCACTTTACATCACAGACCCTTTTTCTCGAACCACCGCATTAAAATAACTCCAAGCACAACCATGACCCCGATGACCGGCCAGTGATTAACGCCGAGGATCTGTGGGATCGTAATCTTGCCAAAATCTCCCCACGTCAGGACAGTAGCCTTCAAAGTGGGATACATCTCGGCAAAGAGCGCTGCTCCGACAAGCATGCCGATGATTCCCCAGAGAGTGTCCCATCTTCCCTCACCGAGGCCACCCATCTGGGTGCCGGGGCAATAGCCGAGAATCCCCCAGCCGAAGCCGAAAATCAAACCTCCGACTATATTTCCCCCGAAGATCGTCGCCTTCAGGGAGAGTTTCGCCAGACCCAGGTCGACGAGCAAATAGACCCCCACCATGGCTACAAGAATCGTGGTGAGCATGAATTTGACAATCGTCATGT
>DNUI01000283.1:0-5310 GCA_003508565.1 Syntrophaceae bacterium | reverse complement strand
AAACGCCCTTCCCAGCGGGTAGGTACGGCTTGCCAACGGAAGGATTGGGATGTTGTTGAGGAAACGAGGGCGCCGATGAAGATGCCTATCACAAAGAGAAACTGCCAGTCGATCTTCGGGACTTCCTTTTGGAAGTACGCCATCTGAGCTACCCTTTCCGCATTAAAGACGCTCTCGATGTAGCCTGCTGATCTGACAAATGTCGTTGAAGCCCCTACATACTTACCAGTAAACCAGACAGAAAAGACGAGCAAAAGCCCGGTCAGGGCACCGGCAATATATGGGTTCCAGCCTTTTCTTTCTTCTTGTTCCATAGGTACCTCCTTTCTCGTATTCTTTTCTTAGCTTTTTCTGCGAGTAATAATAGCGCACAATAGCCTTGTACGTCAATGAAAGACACAACAAAAAAATCGTATTGGCGTCTTAGACAACAGAGGAAAACTATTTGATTACCCAACTTACTTTCAACGCCCTTCCCTGATATAAAAAATATCTTGACAGAAAGCAGGATCATGGCTAACATACCCCCCAGGGGTATATGAATGGATAAAGAAAAGAGAAAAATCATCAGCCGTTTAAGAAGGATTGAAGGACAAGTGCGGGGACTCCAGCGACTGATTGAGAACGAAGCCTCCTGCGTCGATGTACTGACGCAGGTGTCGGCGGTGACGTCAGCCATAAAAAAAACGGGTGCGAAAATTATTTCGACCCATATGAAAACCTGTCTGAGTGAATCTTTCGGAACCAAGGGAACAGGGCAGGATGATTTTCAGACCGCGTTATCCAGATTTATTGATTTATCATGATACACATTGGGGAGAGAGATCATGGAGGAACACAAACTTTCTCACATCAGCCGCAGGTCGTTTTTAAAGATCAGTGCCGGTACGGCTCTTCTCACCGCCGTAAGTCTGCCGAAAACGTCCCTGGCGAGAACAGGGGAAAAATTATCGACCCTCATCGATCTGAGCCTGTGCGATGGCTGTGTTGACCGGGAAATGCCCGCCTGTGTCAGTGCATGTAAGACTATACATAACGATAAAGTTCCTCAGGTAATCGAAAACATCCCCGAACCCTGGCCGCGAAAAACCATTGAGGACTGGTCAAAAAAGAAAGATGTTTTCAACCGCCTCACGCCGTATAATTTTATCTATATTCATAAAGCGGTCATCAATGTGAAAGGTCAGCACACCGCACTCTATATCCCCCGACGCTGCATGCACTGCGACAATCCTGCCTGCGCGACGATTTGTCCGTTTTCCGCGAATCATAAAAATAAAAACGGCGCCGTCGTGATTGATCAGGATCTTTGTTTTGGCGGCGCCAAATGCAAAGACGTCTGCCCATGGGAAATTCCCCAGCGCCAGTCCGGCGTCGGCATCTATCTTCACGTACTGCCGGGTCTGATGGGAAACGGCGTCATGTATAAATGCGATCTTTGCAACGACAGGCTGTCTCAGGGAAAGTTGCCGGGATGTATAGAGGAATGCCCCCGCCAGGCTATGCTCATCGGGCCGCGCAAAGACATTGAAGCGAGAGCGGAGGAACGCGCCCGCCAGATGAACGGGTACATTTACGGCAAAAAGGAAAACGGCGGTACATCCACACTGTACGTGTCTCCTGTATCGTTTGAACTGATTGGCAAAACCATGACGAAACAACCGGGGCAACCGGACATGCAACCGGATGTGAAGCGGCGAATGGCCGACACGGATCCTCTGGGGAAAGCGGTTCTCGCCGCTCCCGCCCTGGGGCTTGCCGCGGCAGGCACTGCAGGCGCGCTCAAGTGGTTTTCCCGCCGCAAAGAGCTGACGAATAGGGTGAAAGACAATGGCTGAAAAAATACTTGCTGAAAAAAATCTCGTTGTTCGTCATAGCGCAATCGAGTTGATCGAGCACTGGGCCATCGCCATTTCCGGTCTTATTCTGCTTCTGACGGGAATCTTTGAGCTGCCCGTCGGCAAGCGCTACTATATCATTACGCTTCCCGGTCTGGGCTGGTCGGCGGACTACATTACGTCATTATATCTGCATTACGCGGCAGCCCTTGTTTTTACAGCGGCAGGCATATTTCATCTGGTATATCATGGCGTACTCGGCGAAAAAGGCATGATTCCACAGAAGGGTGATGTTGTTAAATCGATTGCCGTCATGAAAAGTTTTATCGGCATAGGAAAAGAGCCGCCCATGCACAAATACCTGCCGGAGCAGCGTCTGGCGTATGTGGGCATGGCCTTTATCATATTGATGCTGGTTCTCTCTGGTCTTGTAAAAACATACAAAAACATCTACGCGCCGGATATGTCCTACACGGTTCTCCTCTGGGCAACCTGGATTCACAACAGCTTTTTTGTCTTGTTTTTCCTCGCTTTCCTGGCACACATGGCGGCTATTGCATTGCGGCCGAACTGGCCGATGGTGCGCGGCATCTTTACCGGTAGAGTGCGCCTGGACTACGCCCGGCACCGCCATACCTTGTGGCTTGCCGATATCGAAAAAATTGTGGCGGTTCCGGCAGTGACAGTGCCCGCAACTGCTTCATCGGCAACAGAAGCAGAACTTATGCCGGAACCACAAACACTCACGGAGGAAGAATCTTTATCGGTCGTAAAAGAGGTGCCAGTGGAGACAAATGATGAAGCGGCAAATCAAAAAATTACTTCAGACAGAAGCGAATAAATTAAATGCTTGACAGGGAATTTATTCATGGAAAGAGGCTTTACAGAATATTTTTAAGATTGCAAGTAGCTGTGGAGACCGGGAAGATAGTTTACTCCCAGATAGGTGAACAGCACCGCCGCAAAACCAATAATGGCCATGAAAGCCATTCTTGTTCCCCGCCAGCCTCGCACAAGGCGTGAATGCAGCATGGCAGCATAAATCAGCCACGTAATCAATGACCAGGTCTCTTTTGGATCCCAGCTCCAGTATGACCCCCACGCATAGTGGGCCCAGACAGAACCGGTAATGATGCCCAGGGAGAGAAAAACAAATCCCAGGGCCACACTGTGGTAGATGAGTTCGTCAATACCCTCATGTGATGGCAGGAACCTCAGGAACGTACTCTGAGAATCCGTTACACTGCGAGTGAAATTCTTCGCAAAGTGCATGCACGCCAACCCGAAGGCGATGGCAAAGGCCGCGTATCCCATGAAGCAGGTCATGACATGGCTTGTCAGCCAGTTGCTCTGGAGCGCCGGGATGAGCGGCTGGATTCTGCTATTGATATTTGGAGAGAGAGACGCAAATGCCATGGCAAGAAATGCAAGGGGAAGCACAAATACGCCAAGGCCTTTATGTTTGATACGCCATTCAAAAATCAGGGAAAGAAGCACGATTGTCCACGCAAAAAAGATCAATGATTCATAAAAATTAGTAAGAGGGGCGTGGCCGATTCCCATGGTATATGATTCGCTCCACCGCATGATCAGCCCAGCAGAATGGGCAATAAGGCCCACAACGGCGGTAATAGAGGCCATGCGCCCCCATATATCCGTTCCCCTGACCATCCGCATGAAGTACAACACAAAGGCGGTAAAGTACACGTAAGTTACCCAGCTAAGAATGGTTGTGTTGATCATTCACTGCGTGCTCCGGTTTTTTCTATCTCTTTAATCAGTCGGGATATCTCGCGGGTAAGGCCAGCGGAATCCTTGTTGGTCTTACCGGAGACACTTATACGGGTTTTTCCTACCTCACTAGTGATTCCGATCCATACCTGGCGATGGGCATAAAAAAAGACGACGATGAAACCGGCAACGAGGAAACAAGATCCGCTGATAACGATGGGAACGCCGGGATCATAATTTACCTGCAGACCTGTGTAGTGTTTTGGTTGAAACGCTACAAGGGAAAAAACGTACGGGGCAATAAGGCCAGGATTAAATATCGGTATGTGCTTCCTCAGGCCGGGATTGGCCTCTTCAATCTCTTCAATGTTTTGAAAAACCCAAAATTGAACATTTTGCGTTGACGATGTAATTTGAATCTTGACAGCCGGTCCCATACGCATGAAATTTTCCTCCATGCGAAGTATTTTCGCTTTACCATCCTTACCCGGAAGGTCAAACTCAGTCCCCTCCGCTACTTTTATTATTCTTTTCTGATTATGCCCTTTACCGACAAGAATGAGGGCGGCACCAGAAGAGACAGTACCGTAACTTGCCTGATAAAAGCGTATTCCTTCGAAAGTTGCCGGATGATTGACAAGAACAGCACTCTCTTGGAGATTGCTGCCGTTTTTTATAAAAGAGAGTTCCGATCTGTACATCTTTGGCGTGCCGTCTTCATAATACTCTACAGAGAAACGATCACATTGTATAGTGAAGTTGAGTTTCTTAAATTCTCCTCCTCTTTTGAGCATGACTGTATCTGTCGATTCACCCTCGGGTATCTCCATATGCGCATCATACCCGAAGAGGAATCCGATGATCATGCCGGCGAGGATAACCAGGATACTGAGATGGATTAAATATACACCAAGGTATGATGCATTTCCTTTCTCTCCTATAAACAAAATTTCACTTTCTGTATCTTTACGCCGCACCCTTCCATAGAGCTTCTTCAAGACACCTTCAACGCGAGAGGCTTCCTCGTGGAATGCCCCTTCACTATGAATGAGCTGCCCCGGAGGCAGGTCCTCTAACACTTCCTCTTTATCAGGGGCGGATATTCCCCGGAAACGCTTCCAGGAAACAGGCCAGCGGTCTGCGGAGCAGACTATCAGATTGATGGCGAGAAGGAAGAGGAGCATCATAAACCACGCGGAATGGTAGATATCGAAAAGCTGCAATTTGCGCAAAACAGACACCATGCCGGGGCTGAGACGGTCTACGAACGTATCAACTGCTTCCTGCTGGGGAATTACGGTGCCGAGAATGGAGGTAAAGGCGATGACTATTAAGAGCGATACGGTCAGTTTTACGGAGGAGAAAAAAGACCAGACAGTATTTCTTTTATCCGACATGATGGCAGACCTCTATGCAGAATCAGCATGTTCTCTATATCATATGCCTGTATCAATTCAAGGTAATCTATTCCTGTCGGCTGTGAGCCTTATGAGAATATGGCCCAGAAAATCAATAAAGACTTCTCCTTTTGCATTATTGGGAGCAGATCATTTTCCTCGCTGAGGCACTTCACATGAAGCGCCTTCATCGTAACTGTCAGGAAGAATGCCAAAGGTCTCTAGAAATCGATGCAACCCGTTCAGCAGCCCCACGGCTACTCCCAGGTCAAGGAGCTGCTCATCACTGAAGTGTTTCTTCAATTCAGCGAAGAACGCATCATCAAGAGTGTGGGGGTCCGATG
>DNUI01000246.1 GCA_003508565.1 Syntrophaceae bacterium | reverse complement strand
GCCAGAGGAAAAAATGAGCCAGCATACATGTCAGCATATGATGGTACCATCCGGGGAACTTTCTCACCTCGTAGTGATCCATTCCGAGTTCGGATTTGGCTTCTTCAAAGCACTGCTCTATGGCCCAGCGAATCCCTGCAAGCCATACAAAGGCCTTCAGGCGGGTGGACCTTCCGGCATTGGAGACGAAGTAGGAATAAGAGGCGTCTTTCCCCAAGGACCTGCGTACCACAAGCCAAAGCTGCCGGTCGGGCTGTCCGTCTCTGGCCAAGACTATCCGTCGCTTCATGAACTCGTAAGTCACAGGCCCTTTGGTACCCTCAGATACCGTACGTCGGTACCAGAAGTAGCCGTTAGTCCCCTTGGCGATCTTCTCGAAGGTGATGGGNNTTCTTTCATTCTCCGCAAGGATTCGTCTCGTCCTCTGCTCTCCCCCGTACCGGTAGGTCTTATCCATGGTCGTCGGCCCTTGCAGCCAACAGAGGGTGTCCCTGGGGAGGGAAACAAGGTACGTTACCCCCGTCAACTTTCCCACTGCATCCAGGAACTCCGGACTGTTGCCGTAGACCGAATCGGCCGCCACATACCGGAAAGGGATTACCCCCTCGCGGGAAATCTTCTCCAGCATCTCTACCGCAAGCTGCGGTTTTGTCTTGAACGTAAGGTCCCGGGGCAGCTTGCATCTGTCCCTGCGCCCGGCGTAATCCTCACGGAACCACTTCTCCGGGACAAACAGCCTGCTATCCAGGAAACAGTACCCATGCCGAGAGGCATAGGCCGCAAAGACCCCTACCTGGCAATTCTCCACCTTCCCCACACTGCCACAGTACTGNNCTCCCTTCTTCACAAACCCGGATTCGTCGAAGATGAGCGCGCCCTCGGCATCCGCCAGGTCCTCTCCAATCATGTCGTGGTACCGGGAAAGGATCCGTCCCTCATCCCAGGCAACCTCACTCAGAAAGTGCTGCATCGCACGTACCTTGGCGCCTTCAACGTGCAGGGCAATCGGCTCTACCGACTTCCTCTCCAATCGACTCATCTGGCCTACCATGTACATGTAAAAGTTCTCTCGCGGCTCCTCACGAGAAAAGCAGTCGGCAAATTGGCTATGAAACCCCTTGAGTTCTTCCACAAAACAACTCATGTCCTCTTTGCCAACAAAAAGCTTGGGGATGGGAAAACCGCCGTTACAAACACAGCCTTCGGGTACCATCACCTACCNNACTTCATTATATATCGTTGTAGGGTCAAAGAACAGTTAAATATTTTCAGGGTTCCAACCCGTATTTTTCAGGACTGAATAAGTCGGTAAGTGTAGTGAAATATATGCAGAAAAGATGCCATCTAAACATCTTTGGTGAACATTCCCAAAATAAAAACCTACTTACTTCTTGTTACTCGTAATTAATACAATATGTTATATTTACGAAAAAATAAAACCATCCTCGAAGATGACACATCAAGAAGGACTCGCGTTAATAATAATGTTAATTGACAATTCATGGGAAAACGTTTAAACATCGCAGTATGTTGTGGTTTAATCTTAGCATGTTGTGATCTGGGATCAATATAGAGTAGAGGCAATCTATGAATAAAATTACTTCAAACCAAAACATAAAAAATATTCCAGATAATTATAGGAATTTGTTGGCAATATCTTCACTGTTCGAAAAAGAATTCTCTGTTGATTGGCTATTGGCATTAGGACAGCAAAAAATCTCAACGATTCTTAACTTTCTTGAACATGGTGTCCAACATGGCATATTAAGCCAGAAAGAACCGTCAATTTTCTGCTTTAAAAGCCCGAAAGAAAAGAAAAAATATGAAGAAATTTTACCTCAGGAAGAAAAGGGAAAGCTTCATATAAAAGTGGCAAATATCCTTCGCTTGGATCTCCCGGACAACGATGCCAAAGCAAAAAAAATAGCTTATCACCTTCTGCAAGCTCCTAATGGTCTTATTGACTTGGAAGGATGTGAATGGCTCTTGAGAGCAGCATCTTTATATTATTCGAATTTCCAAAACGAGAAGACATTACATTGCTACCATAAAGTCCTCCTCAACGGAATCTCTGCCATCCAGGCAACAGAGGCTGATAATCTCTTCATAAAGGCAGTTATAGGTTATGCTAAAAACTCTATGGCTGTCTATGATACCGTTAAGACAATAAGGACCCTTCATCACGCACTAACTAAAGCAAAAAAGTGCAACAAAGAAACTTATCAAGTCTCCTTGCATCAACAACTATCCAAATACGAGTGGCTTAATTCGCGATACGATAAAGCAATAGATCACTTTAATAAAGGAAAATCCCTGGCTTTAAAGATCGGTGATTCAAATCTGTTAAATTCTATAAATACATCTCAGGTCTTCTGTTTTTACTGGGTAGGTAAATACAAAGAATGTATCGAAACTTATGAAAAAATGATTCCAGAAGTAGAAAGATATCCTCAAAAGAAATCCCTTGTCTTGGCTGCGTTAACTATCGGTCGTTGTTATGCCAATATAGGCAACTTTACTCAAGGTTTAGGTATAATCAACGGCCTGAGAACACAATGCCTGGAAAGAGGCGATCGCTGTATGGCTGCGCATGGAGCCTATTATATGGGGGTGATTATGCTCGACAATTTCGATGTAAAACGCGCGCTTAAATACTTAACACTAGCGTTCAATGAAGCAAAGAAGGAGCATTATGAATGGATTAAGCTAATGGCATACTTAGCCTTGGCGTATGCACATCACATTGACGGAAATAATCAAGAGAGCATCAAACATCTCAAGCAACACTTGGAGACATGTAGAAAAGTCGGAATCTCTGTTCCAACCTATTCTTACCTTATGTCGCTCTTATGGTCTATGAAAGAAGGAAAACTGCCACAATTACCCAACTGTTCTATTGAAGCAGAAATTCAGCGTGTACTAAAAGGTGATAACGTATGTTTGAAAGGAGTGGCTTTTAGATATAAGGCATTAATTCAAATGAAAGAAGGTTCTTCTCCTGACGAGGTAATCGATTCATTCCATCAGTCATTAAACTTCCTTGAATTGTCAGGTCATCAGGCACAAACGGTCACAACACGGACCGAGTTGGCACGCTATTATCTGTCGATAGGAAGGGAAAAAATCGCCGAGGATGAGATGTCTAAAGTCTCAATGGTTTTGTCGCCCATCAACAATGCACTTATTCCCAATGATCTAAGGGCCTTCGTCAACGTAACAAGGCTCCATGAACAACTACTAAAAGAGATCTCGAATGCAATCCATGAGATTGTGACTATTTCAGAGCACAAGGATTTGGTTCAACATATCATATCGACAGCAAACCAACTTGTCGGGGCAGAGCGAGGTGCAATATTCCTATCGGATAACTCTGAGGATTCCGCTAAACTTCGGCTAATAGCTTCAAGAAACATCTCCTCTGAAGAAATTGCGGACGAAACTTTTCTCCCTTCTCTAAATCTGATAAAGAAGGTGGTCACCACCGGTGAAAGCCATGTTATCTCACCAAGATCACGCGATTATTCTGAAGTAGAAACTGATGAAGTCATCACCTCGCGAATATGTGTGCCGATGGTTCTTAAAGGTAAGATTATGGGTGTGTTATATCACGATAACAAACTAATTGGTAATGCCTTCAACGAATCGTATCTGGATGTTCTTCTATTTTTTGCCGGAATGGCCGCATTCGCAATAGATAATATCAAAGCTCATGAAGAGAATAAACGCCTTATCGAGTTGCTCCGAGAAGAAAAGCAATATTATTATACAGAACAATTACAAGACATCGAATATGATAATATTATTGGGGATAGTCTTGCTATAAGGCATGTAATAAAGCAGGTAAACCTCGTAGCTAAAACTGACAGCACGGTTTTGATACTTGGCGAATCAGGCGTAGGCAAAGATGTGATAGCCAAAGCCATCCATCTGCATAGTCAAAGATGTAATAATGCGTTCATTCGAGTTAATTGCAGCTCACTCCCGGAAAGCCTTATAGCCAGTGAATTATTCGGTCACGAGAAGGGTGCATTTACTGGGGCAATCAAGAAGCACATAGGGCGATTCGAGCTTGCTCATGGGGGGACGTTATTTTTGGATGAGATAGGAGATCTTCCTTTAGATATTCAAGTTCGTCTATTGGGAGTACTTCAAAACAAAGAATTTGAACGTGTCGGGGGAACTGAGACACTACACTCTGATTTCCGTCTTGTAGCCGCTACCAATCAAGATCTTGACGGGTTAGTAAAAATCGGAAAGTTTCGAGAGGATTTATATTACAGAATAAATGTGTTCCCCATCCATGTCCCGCCTTTAAGGAAACGAAAAGAAGATATCCCTGCACTTTCGTACTACTTTCTCAATAAGTATTCAAAAAAGATGATGAGAACTTTTACACAAATTTCAAATGACGAGATGGAAAAGCTAATCCTATATGATTGGCCGGGTAATGTCCGCGAGTTAGAAAACATTATTGAAAGAGGCTGTATTCTTTCCGGAGAACGATATTTTCAAGTACCTGAATCGCTTAGTATGGCACAAATCGAGACAGATTATCGGGGGGGCAATAATGTAACCACCTTGAAAGAAGTCGAGCGCCACCACATATTGAAGACACTTGAAAAGACAGGGTGGAAAGTGTGGGGTCCACAGGGAGCCGCTGCGCTTCTCGATATAAATCCATCCACTTTGGCCTTTAGAATGAAGAAATTGGGAATTCAGAAACCGCGAAGCCCGTCTTCGACGGCGGTAGGTAAGTGAGCCTGATGGGAAAGGATCAGGCCGTCATCGTTCTTGGCCAGGGCGATGTCAATTTTTTAGGTTCTTCCGGAATTTCTGTGGGTAAAGGATTGTGAATTCTTTTTGCGTGTAAGATACTCTCTTCCAAAAACTGGTGGAGGAGGGTGATGCAGGACAGGGTATAATGGACCCCTAAATTTGG
>DNUI01000141.1 GCA_003508565.1 Syntrophaceae bacterium | reverse complement strand
CCACTAAACCGGGGGAAGACCAACCTATAATCCTTGAATCTCACATCTGCCTAACACTCAACAGTTAGAGGTGCAACCTGCGATTCCACTGGTCGGGCGATCTTGAAAAATTAGCAATCGGCTTTTTTGTTCACTACTTCCTGTAACAAAGCATCTGGCAATTTTTACCTGCATACTTTGTTTCAAACGGTATTCGTTAAGTTCGGGATAGTCCGACTGGAGATAAAAGAACCGGATTCGGCTGTCCACCTCCTTCAATGTATCCCTCAAGATGCTGAGGCGACCACCAAATATTGAGGTCAAACGAATCATTTAAGACATTTCCGCCGCTTTCTCCTGTTATTTTAATCCCCTGTTATTAAAGAATAATTACAAACTTCTTATTTTTTTTGTTATTGGCAGGCCATTTGCTATTACTATTTTTATGATCCCCCATCTCACCCAAAAGCAAGTTGTTAGCGTGCCAGGCCAAGCCTGGGAGATCCCGTTGGTATAGCGTTTCAAAGGAAAGTAGACAGATGAAGGGATAAGACGAGAGACAGTTTTAGGTTATAATGAACCCCTGAGAAAGGAGAAAGGCAGATGGAAAAATTAATCCTAATAGTTTTAATTTTAGCATCGTTCACTTCTCCAATCTATGCCCAGATGAGCACCGGTCAAGGTGGTAGCATGATGGGTGGTGGTTGGTGGGATAGAATGGGATACGGATCCGGCTTCGGCATCGGATGGATCTTTATAATCGTTATCGCTGTTCTTGTTATTGTGGGGTTCGCATATATGATGAAACGACGGTAAAAATCTGAAAAGGCAAAAATATTTCTTATAAAACAATTCTTGGTGCATCTTATTTTTTGATGAAGAAGAAGGAGAAAGTTGAACTCGGGAATTTGGAAATATTGTTAGATGAACACATTACCCGGTACGCAGACAAGGAAGAACGGTTCCAGAAGAAAGGAACAGAATTTTATGACAGACCGGGAACGCTTCGCGGAAGCCCAATGAGGCGATAAACTCTTCAGCAGAGAATGTTTATCTGCTCAATGAAGGCAGAGAAAGGAGGCAACTAAAAGATAGAAGTTCGAGGATATAAGGAATCACTATATCAAGACAAAAATCACTAAAGGAGGAGCGTATGAGAAAGACCATTTTTGTTATTTCATTGGCACTGGCTGTGACATTTTTTCTTGGCACCGTTACGGTGCAGAGTCAGCCCGGCAGAGGCGGCTATGGCATGGGCCCGGGAATGATGGGTGGCTATGGTGGCTATGGCATGGGTCCGGGCATGATGGGTGGATGGGATTCGGCGGATATCCCTTCAAAACTTCCGGCACCAAAAAGCACGGAATGGGTTCAGAAACTCAGAGAAATTCTTACACTGGAGAAACGATCGCTCGCCCAGTATCAGGCGGATCAGGAAAAATTCAACGCCTATATGCCTTACATGATGGTTATCCCTCAGGAGGAGAATCACATTGTGTGGATCGAGCAACTGTTTAAAGCGTATGGTCTGCCTGCCGATGGGAAGGTTTCCCCCGTTGTCCAAACGGGAACGCTGACTGAATCTTACGAGCTCAGTGTCAAGATGGAGACCGACTTATTACCCCGTTATGAATGGCTCGTAAAAAAGGCTGAGGATCGCGATACGGCTCAGGTGTTGAATGCCATCCTCCTTCAAAGCCGCTGGCATCTGGTGATGTTTGAGCATGCCTTGAGAATGGGTCATGGCTATGGATACAGCAGGGGATCGGGCATGATGGGTGGATACGGTTCCGGCATGGGTCCTGGCATGATGGGCGGATACGGTTCCGGCCATGGGATGGGCCGCGGCTATGGCCGGCAATCCCAGGCAGCTGGCAAATCCATTGATGCAAAGGAAGCCGAGGCCATGATGAAAGACTACTTGAAGTCTTCAAGAAACCCCAACCTGAAGCTGGGCAAGATAAAAGACGTGGGAGGGGCCTTTGAAGCAGAGATAAGGACGAAGAAGAACGATCTCGTTGACAGGGTTCACATTGACAAGGCAACGGGCTATATACGATCGGCTTATTAGGAACAGGACAAATCTCCGGGTTGACCTTCAACCTTGTCTCACGGTGATAATGTTATCTTGGAGGCAGTGATTCGTCTCTGCCTCCAGGATAAAAACATTTTAAGAAGGAGAATATACATGATCAATTACGGCTTCACCAAGGAGGTGGATATCCCTTATGAGACAGTCATTGAGCTGGCGAGAGAGGCGCTGAAAAAAGAAGGATTCGGGGTACTGACAGAAATCGATGTCAAGGAAAAAATGAAGGAAAAGCTGGGCCTTGATATGAGAAAATACATTATTCTGGGCGCCTGCAATCCTCAGAATGCACACAAAGCGATCCTTGCCGAGGAAAACATCGGACTCATGCTTCCCTGCAACGTTATTGTGTATGAAAAGGGTAGCAAGACAGTACTTTCCGTTATACGGCCGACGATTGCCATGCAGATGATTGATAATTTGCAACTTCAAAAACTCGCGGATGCAGTAGAAGGGCAGTTGAAGAAGGCCTTCGATGCCGTAAAATGAGGAGATCCCGAAGATGAAAAAATATCTTGAATTTCCTCTCATAATGATAACCGTGTTGCTGGTATCCTGTGCCCGTGAAGGTTATTATGGCCCGCAAGGTCACGGTGGATGGGGTTCTATGATGCATTACGGATTTGGATATGGAGGAATGTTTATGTGGATAATATTCCTGATCGTCATTGGATTGCTGATCTATTTCATTGTTCAGGCCCAGAAAACGAAGGGACAGACGCCGACACAGCATGAAAGTCCCCTGGATGTGCTGAAAAGGCGTTACGCAAAGGGAGAAATCGCAAAGGAAGAATACGAGAGAATGAAAAAAGACCTTGAAGGATAGACCATGATGACTTTTTAAATGCTATCCATGTAGGCAGGATTATGGAGCATGGAAAGAAAGCATGGATAATCAAGTAGACAGCGATTTAACGGCACAAACTAAAGCGCGATACAACCGTATTGCCCCATATTATGATTTCATAGAGCTTCTCTCCGAGCGTGTTTTCAAAGACTGGCGCAGGAAATTGATAGCCCATGCGAGAGGGAAGATTCTCGAGATAGGTGTCGGCACGGGTAAGAATTTTCCTTATTATCCGAAGGACGCCGATATTACGGGCATAGACATAGCGGATAAGATGCTTCCGTTCGCGAGAAAACGAGCTGATGGGCTCGGTCTTGCGATAAAACTTATTGAAGGCGATGTTCAAGCCCTTTCGTTTCCTGACAATTCTTTTGATACAGCCATCGCGACGTTTGTCTTCTGCTCTGTTCCCGATCCTATTTTGGGCTTGCGGGAATTGAGGCGCGTCGTGAAGCCTGACGGCCAAATCCTTCTTCTTGAACATGTCCGGATCGACCGCCCGGTCATCGGCATTTTTATGGACATTTTAAACCCCGTATTTGTTAATCTGCTGGGACCGAACATCAACCGGCGTACAGTAGAGAATGTTGAAAGAGCAGGTTTGATGATTCGAAGTATTGAGCATCTATGCCCTATGCAGATGGTAAAAATGATCATAGCGCATCCCGGAAAATGAGGAATTTTGCCTGCGTTTTGAGAATAGCAATGTTGAGGTGGATTAATTAACGGCAGATATAAAAACAATCAAAAGAGCCGTTTTGAAGGCGTGCATCATCTGATATGCGTTAAGTATACAATCGCCATATTCGATGTCAGGAGGAGTGGATGAAGGTTACTGATCTGGTTTGCGGGATGATTATTGAAGACACAGATGCCGTCACTAAATCTACGTACAAAGGCAGCACGTATTATTTTTGCTCAGAGCCGTGCAAAGAGGACTTTGATAAAAACCCTGAGTCTTATGTCGGCACAAAAATAGAGTCTGATGAATCAAAGGGCGCGACGATCTATACCTGTCCCATGCACCCGGAAGTTCGTCAGACCGGGCCCGGATCCTGTCCGAAATGTGGTATGGTACTGGAACCGGTTACATTCAGCACTGAAGAAAAAAATGAAGAACTCATCGACATGAGCCGTCGCTTTTGGGTCTGCACGGTGCTGGCTTTGCCGGTGTTTTTCCTGGCCATGATTGCCGATATGATGCCTGCCTGGTTACCGAATTGGCTTTCGATGCAAGCGGTTCAATGGGTTGAATTTGCGTTGGCAACACCTGTTGTTTTATGGGGTGGGTGGCCATTTTTTATTCGCGGCTGGCAATCAGTCCAGACCTGGAATCTCAATATGTTTACCTTGATTGCACTGGGTGTCTCGGTAGCCTGGGTATATAGTGTAACGGCCTTATTGTTTCCACAGATATTCCCACCCATCATGCAAATGGAAGGGGGTTTGGTCGATGTCTACTTTGAAGCCGCAGCCGTGATCACGGCCCTGGTGCTTCTGGGGCAAGTCCTTGAATTGCGCGCCCGCTCACGAACCAATGCGGCTATTCAGATGTTGCTCGGCCTCGCTCCGAATACGGCACGCATCGTGCGAAATGATGGAACCGAAGAAGATGTCCCGCTGGAGCAGGTACAGCCGGGGGATACCTTGCGTGTTCGTCCCGGCGAGAAAGTGCCTGTAGATGGTACGGTCATCGACGGGGAAAGCAACGTAGACGAGTCCATGGTCACCGGTGAACCCATCCCGGTGGCAAAGTCAGCTGGCGAGAAACTCATCGGTGCGACGGTTAATGGAACGGGCAGTTTATTAATGCGGGCGGAAAAAGTCGGCTCCGATACTTTGCTGGCACAAATTGTTAATATGGTGGCCGAAGCACAACGCTCTCGAGCACCAATTCAAAAATTGGCAGATGTAGTGGCCGGTTATTTTGTACCCGCCGTGGTTGGCGTTGCCGTGGTTGCCTTTATCGTCTGGTGGGTGTGGGGACCGGAGCCGCGCCTGGCACATGCCGTTGTTAATGCTGTTGCTGTACTTATCATCGCCTGTCCATGCGCACTGGGACTTGCTACACCCATTTCGATCATGGTGGGAACGGGGCGCGGTGCCATGGTCGGTATCTTGATAAAGAATGCCGAAGCACTGGAGATCATGGAAAAAGTTGACACCCTGGTTGTGGACAAGACCGGTACGCTGACCGAAGGCAAACCAAAGCTGGTCGCAGTGCAAGCAGAAGCAGGGTTTACCAATGATGAAATATTACGTATAGCCGCCAGCCTGGAACGCGCCAGCGAACATCCTTTGGCAGAAGCTATAGTACATGGAGCGGAAGAGAAGGGGATTGAGTTGGTTAAGGCCAATAATTTCCAGTCTGTTACAGGCAAAGGCGTCATTGGGGAAGTGGATGAATATACGGTGGCGGCGGGCAACGTAAAACTGCTGGAAAGCCTGGGTATCAGCGTGGGAGACTTATCTCGACAGGCGGACAAGCAACGCGTCGAAGGCCAGACGGTTATGATGATTGCGATTAATGGCAAAGAAGCGGGTTTAATTGGCGTCGCCGACCCCATCAAGGACTCCACAGCCGAAGCCATTCGCGATTTGCATGCCGAAGGCATCAAGATTGTGATGCTTACCGGTGACAGTCATACTACCGCGAAAGCCGTTGCTGGCAAACTTGGTATTGACCATGTACATGCCGAGGTATTGCCTGAACAAAAGGCCGAACTCATTAAGCAGCTTCAAGCAGATGGCCGTATCGTCGCCATGGCAGGTGATGGTATTAACGATGCCCCAGCGCTGGCACAGTCCCACGTTGGTATCGCCATGGGTACAGGTACCGATGTGGCCATAGAAAGTGCCGGTATCACTTTGGTCAAAGGTGATTTGCGGGGGATCGTCAGAGCCAGACGATTAAGCCGAGCCACCATGAGTAATATCAGACAGAATTTATTCTTTGCCTTCGTTTATAACACGGTCGGTGTTCCAATTGCCGCGGGAGTGTTGTACCCATTCTTTGGAATACTGTTATCACCAATGATCGCTG
This sequence comes from Syntrophaceae bacterium, assembly GCA_003508565.1. Taxonomy (GTDB): domain Bacteria; phylum Desulfobacterota; class Syntrophia; order Syntrophales; family UBA2185; genus UBA2185. The sequence goes on along the minus strand of DNUI01000141.1, from coordinate 6,997 downwards.
CAGCAGCAATGAGCTTCAGCTCAGTTTCCGTCATCGGAAATTCCCTCCGGTTGCGAAGAGTAAAGCTTTGATCGTACCATCCTGATTTGTTTCATATGCGAAGATGTCTCGATATTGATGCCAGAGATTTTTGACCATTTCAAATGGCAATGTTGAATATTGATATCTGGATACCACTCATGTCCCCCTTAATGAATGCGTATTGGAATTGTCACATTATTTGTGCTATTAAAAAACTTAGGAGGGCAGACAATTAAGCCTGTTCACCTTCTTTTCGTAACATTAAACTCCATCCAAAGGAGAGTTCTTATCCATCAGGCTTTTTTCTTTCACCGCACTGCAGCTGGAAGTGAAACATTGAATTTTTATCACTTTATCAAGAAAGGAGCACAGACATGATAAAGACCATCAAGTTGTTCAAGCAAGGCATCCCCGTCGCATTGCTGTCCTTCGTAGTTATGATAGTAATCCTTCAGCTAACCCCGCCTGTTGCAGCGGCAGAACGTGTTGGCGTCAATGCTGAACTTCTCTCGCCTTTCTATCTAAATGGAAAGACCTACATATTTGGAAAGCAGATCAAGGATATGGACCATGCGGGAGCGTATGACAATGCTGCAAACTGGTGGGTCATCAAAGACAATCCGAAGGACGGATTGACGCCCGTTGCAATAAGAAAAAAAATGTCTAGCTCATACCAGGGCGTTGCACCCTTCACCTTGAAGAATAAACAATACATCTTTGGCCTGCATACTTGCAAGGCTTGGCCTGAATGGGGTGCTCGTTGCCCTAGCAATTTCAGCGATTACAATGCAAACATCTGGCGCATCGACATCGTGAACGGTGCGGCAACTGGCTGGACGCTGGTGAAGATAAACGGGAAGATGGCTTCCGGGAAGATGTCACCGAATTACAACGCTATTGTATCCTATCAACTCAATGGCATACCCTATATTCTAGGCTTGCACCGCGATGTGGGTGCAAACATCTGGCGCATCACACAGACATCCGATGGGGTGAACTTCGAACTCGTGAAGTATAAAGCAGCCCAAATGTCCGGCGCATATTGTCTGACGGTCTTTTATAAAGACGGACACCCTTATATTTATGAAGGTATGAATATCTGGCGCGTCAAGGGTCCTCCCAACTACGGGCTTGAGCTCGTAAAAAAAGGCGTGTTCTTATATCGCTATAATTTTGTAAAGTCTTTTCACATCGGGGGCCAGCCGTATCTTTTTGCAGCGGCACAACCTCCTGATAAATATAAGGAAATCTCCATCCCTACATCTAAGTTCGCTGTTTTTAAATCCATTTTAGATACGCCGAAGAATGTTTATGATTGCCTGGCCAACCAAAATTGTGGCCTGTATCAGCCGGGAAAGGGATTTGGTGTCATCTATAAAATAGAGGCTGATTACCGGATTACGCAGATGTCGCCAAGAATACCGATCTCTAACCATTATCGGGACATGACGACTTTTGAACAAGGAGGCAAGGCATATATTTTTGGATGCCACCGGGAGAAATATGCGAATATCTGGCGCGTGAATGATAACCTCGCGGCAGGGTTTTCTCTTGTGTACTATGGCAACAAGTGAAAGATGGTCAATATAGAGTTGTTGAATCCATTCCTATCGGATTAGAATTCTTTATTGAGCTAATTTGTGTCGAGGACAGACTTCAATTCGACACAAAAAAGGCAGCGTCAGACATAGCCCTGCCTTTTTGAATTTGTAAATTTCTAACTGTTATTGTCAATATTCGCTATAGGACAATAATGAAGACTTAGAGGTGAAAGGTGCAGTTTTTTGAGGGTATTTTTTTCATGATGACATGGTATTTGTGTCTTCATGAAATGTTGTTTTTCTATTCATTACAGTCCATACAGTATTTCGAGTGATAATCAATGCTCAGCATTGCATTGACACACAAAGTCGGTTGTCTTATACTTTCAACACGACAAAGGAAGTTCTTGCGGAAAAATAATTAAATCATCCAATATTCAAAAACCACCTCATTATGCAGTCTTTATAAGACCAAATCTCTTAGCGTGGCATATTGTCATTTAATATCAAATTGATGAGTTAGACGCATATAAATTGAAGTCGTAAAAGTTTTATACAGAAAGGGACAGACTATGTACCTCGATTTATACAGACTATATAATCACTGTCAGCAGGCAGAATAAACAACGTATGAGAAAAAATATTTTATTCATTTTAGCCATACTATTAATTGGCATCATTTTTTGGATGGGCGAAGGTGGGGCACTCCTAATAGATCCGTTGTTAATAACTATCGCATTGGTTGGGTCCTGCATAATCACAATATCTTTCCCTGGATCGTTCTTGAAGAAAGTACTCGTTGGTTTAGGCGTCTTAGCAATAACTGTTGCCGCATATTTTGGAGGGGCATATTCATTCAACAATGCATATAACGAATGTATCGTCAGAGGAGAGAGTGTAAGAGGTCAACTTGCAGAGTACTACTCCAAGAACAAGCATTATCCAGAGAATCTCAATCAACTTAATAGCTCGTTACCTGGCACGCGTATTCTGAGGCCAACGATTTTGAATTATAAAAAAACTCAAGACGGGTATGATCTCAGTTTTCAGGATTGGCTTGTTGAGTTCAAAGCAACTCAATCTGTGCCATTTATGGCTCATAAGTAAAAAACTGCTAACCATGGCATTCACACGGACGCGCTGACGCGCCGGTGATTCCAGTCGTTAGTTAAAGCTTTCAGACGTTAATATTCGCCTCTTCACCATGGTTCCCCGTATAGATAGGTGCAAGAAACAACCGCCTCTCTATCGCTTCCTGAAAGTGAGCATCCTGTAATTTTGAAAGGTATCCAACCTTTCGAGTTGTAATCAGTGGCCTTTTAAAAACTCTTTGACACCTAATTTAAACAAAAGTAAAATACAAAAAGAAATTTTGAATAAGATGGGACAGATAAAACTTTAAAATCCAACCACCCTCACACTATTCAACACGTTTTCATGAAGGAGGTATGCGCTATGAAAAAGCTAACTCTTCTGTCCTTATTGATCCTTTTCTTTTACCTGATTATGAATTTTCCGGTCCCCGCTCATGCGCAAAGAACATCGGGGCAAGCGGTACAGGGAGAAAGTGATCCATATGAGGTAACGCTCTATCGTCAGATGAACTATGCAGAACCAATCGGAACATGGAAGCTTGCACCAGGTATGCGGATGTTGAAAATTCCAAAAATAGACAAGGTTCCTTTATCCATATTTCTCGGATCTGCGGTGGGCACCCTTCTATTCCCCGACTATAATTTTTCTTCCTCGTTAAAGGGAGTATCCGGCTATGACAAAGGCTTTCTCGATGGCAAACCGGTGAACGTGAAATACTACCTGATCCCTTTCTACAAGTTCACAGAATCAACACCCAAAATGTACGAAAAATATGTCCCCGACCGTTGTTCCCTCATTATACATCGTAAAGATATGAAAGATTGGCTGGGGGTTTCACTTGAAAATGGCTACTGGTCTGGTCAATTCTATCCGTTGCCGGAAAAGGCCGGTGATAAAGCGATTCTCTATTCAAAAATACCCTATGGGTCCGACCCCTATATTCTTAGTATAATGCCCGGCGGTGACTATTCTTATTCACTGTACGGTTCACCCAATCTGGCTGATATAGACGTCACGGTAACTCCCGTAAGCGGAGGCAAAGTTAAATTTCCGGATCCGAACAATAAAACTGCCAGGTACGAACTTAAAAAATATGGAATCTACCAGGTCTCCTCTTTGATGATCCAGTATAAAGGACCTTTGGACCAGCAAGCGTATATCGGTCCTGTTCGCCATCGTGCGCCGTCTGCGCCTGATCGACCGAAACCATCTCCTTCTTACGTAATGGGTGTTCAGAGCCCTCAAGGAACTCTTGCAGGTCCTGTGAAGCAGACGACCCCAGCAAAAGTCATGGAGATCACTGTGCCAAACATGTCAGGCCAATGGAAAAGCAGCATCGGATTAATTTACAACATAACACAACAGCAGAACAATTTTCAGTGGACCGTGGTGAACAGCAGTGAAAAAGGGAATGGAACAGTAAAGGGGTATGACGTAAATGCCACATGGCAGGGGCCAAAGGGACGTGGATCGTCCCCGGGTAAGATTACCGCAGTCGATACACGTGGGAGAGCGATAAAGATCATCTGGAAAAATGGGGTACAGTTTTACCGGTGAGCAATGGTGTCCTGGATAATTATCCAGATCAGTGTATCGGAAACTGTCTCATAATTATTTTGCATCTCCGTTTATAAAGACACATCAAAGAGAAGGGTCAGAGATTGTCCCGCTTTTTTGTGTACATTATAACTCGTAAACGTGAGGATCCGATAAACTACACCTGTGTAGACTCGTAGGTGGAGACATGGTCTGGCGTGAGCCACATTTCCATTAACCACCCTCACTCAGTTCAAATACTTATCTACACATAGGCTGATTTGGCCGGATCAATGATAACGGGTTGAAAGGTGCAGTTTTTTGAGCGTATTTTTTTCATGATGACATGGTATTTGTGTCTTCCTGAAATCTTGTTTTTGACAATTTTCTTCTGAATGCAACATTTCAAATGGTTATCAATAAATTTGCTGGTGTGCAGCAGTACGTGCGCTAGTTACTGAGATAGGTAAGGGCGTTTTGCAGGGGTGCGCTGGAAATCTCGATTAACCCTCCATATGGATGGTCTAACTCCAGAATCATATACAGAGCGGCCACGCTTGACAACAAACAGACAAGCAAGACGGTGATGACCGTAGCATTCGGAGGAGAGATCATGCCGAAACAGAAAAAAATGATTGCAAGCCAGAACACCATGATCACAAAGAATGGCATAGGTAACGAGCTTTGCCCACGCTGTTCGGTGAGTAGCCAGCGTACTTCGGCGATATCGCCGCTTATATGCAAGGCTTGGGACAACAGCCAACGCTGGGTTTCGTTTTGCGGGGATAGCTGCAAAAGTTTATCCTGGATGGTTTCGAGTCGTGCACTTGACTTAAAGGCTTTTATTTCCATCTGTTGCGCCCCTCTCTTCGGCCAGAGTTGGTCGATCGTTGAGGCGACACCGAGGCGCAGCAAATCGCGGGCTTCCTTTGTCTCCGGTCCGTAGTGGGCCATGGTCCGGTCAAGCAGAATAATCTTTGCGCCCGTCTGTATTAGTCCATTGTTCATCGTTTCAAATGTACCCCTTGCCGAAGCAATCAGAAGGCCAAGGACGAGGGCTGCCAGCGTTGCGATCATACCAATCCCCAGCTTCACAGCGTCCTTTGACTCATCAGTCAGGTGATGATCGGGTAATTTCACCCGAAGGAACATCCCAATCAGCATGCCGATGAAGATGCAAACGAAAGCTACAAAAGAAATTGCCAGTGGGCTCATGATTTACCGCCTTTCTTAATGAAGCTGCTGTTTTGCTGGTTAACATGTATCACGTTTCGCCTAAGTACACAACAATAGCTGCGGATGATAAACATGGTAATGGTGAATCTCCATAATAACTGAGTCTTGTATTGGTAGGCAGTGGGTGCAAGTCGACGCTTTTCTCTTGCGGCTCTTTTTGAAAGTTTTTCAGTGTGTGTCCCACTTCTTGCTTCCTGAAATGTTTGCTTGATAACTTTCATCACTTATGCAGGATTACGAATGATTATGCGCGATTTCACTTCGATCATTTGCAACACATTTGCTCGAGGATGGCTATGATATAAGGACAGTTCAAGAGCTTCTTGGCCATAAAGATTTGAAAACAACGATTATTTATACCCATGTGCTTAATAAAGGACCATCTGCAGTGAGAAGCCCGGCGGATAATCTTTAAGAGTTGATTTGGGATATTATACCGATCCAGATAATATCCCAAACCAAGAAAAATAAATAGGTTGATTATTGTTTAATATTAAGATATTAAGTCCATAATCACAGATTTTGTAGAAGGGTTTTAGGCCGACAGTGCTGTCGGCGTTTGCAATATTAGCACCGATCCATATAAACAATGTTAGATGCACAAAGGAGATAGATAAATGGCCGTTCCAGATTATCAGAGCGTGATGTTGCCGCTTCTCCAATTTGCGGCACAAAAGGGAACTGAAACATCAACCAGCGAGGCTGTTGAAGCTTTGGCAAAGGAATTGGGCCTTACTGAAGATGATCTGAAGGAGATGCTCCCAAGCGGAATACAGTCAACCTTCGTTAATCGTGTTGGTTGGGCTTCTACATACATGAAAAAGGCTGGGTTGCTCGAAACAACACGGAGAGGATTCTACCAAATCACTGAACGTGGAAAAGATCTCCTTAAAAAGCAGCCCAAGACCATCAACGTAAAACTTCTCAAACAATATACCGAGTTTCTTGAATTTCAACAACTCAAGGGAACAAGAAGCGGCGATAAAGTTCCTGATTTCAAAGGGACATCTGATGTTTCAACGGCCACGCCATCAGAGGCATTAGAAGCTGCGTATGAAAATCTCCGTGATGAATTAGCAGATGAATTACTCGCCAAGCTAAAAAAAATATCACCTGCCTTTTTCGAGCGGGTCGTTGTGGAACTGCTTGTCAAAATGGGTTACGGTGGTTCGCGTGCTGATGCGGGAAAGGCCATCGGTAGGAGTGGCGACGGTGGAATAGATGGAATCATAAAGGAGGATAAACTTGGCCTTGATGTTGTTTACATTCAGGCGAAGCGTTGGGATAACAATCCGGTAGGCCGCCCTGATGTCATGCAGTTTGCAGGCGCTCTTCAGGCTCAAAGAGCAAACAAAGGAATCTTTATTACTACTTCCAGATTCACTGATGATGCTCGAAACTATGTTTCCCAAATCGGCAGTAAGATCGTTTTAATTGACGGCGAACAACTTACCAACTTAATGATTGAGCATGATGTTGGCGTATCCACAGTTTCGCTATATCCGGTAAAAAAGGTTGATAGCGACTATTTTGAAGAGAGCATCTAACAACCGCATCAACTCGGACTG
>DNUI01000282.1 GCA_003508565.1 Syntrophaceae bacterium | reverse complement strand
TTACGAAGGCAGAGAAAGGTACTACGAGCCCCTTAGATCTTGGACGTGAAGGCGGTCATTCAATGAGGCGCGTTCTCCACGCAAAAGACCTTACAGGCCAGGAAATAGAACGTGCCCTCCATGAAAAAGCGAGTTTGAAGAGGAACATAAAAATTTACGAAAATCATATTGGAATAGATCTCATAATGGAATCTGCTGTCACCGGCCAAAAAAAGAGCCATACAGGCAGGTGTCTGGGGGCATATATACTTGACGCCTTGCACAATGAAATACACACCTTCAGAGCAAAATTCATCATTCTCTCCACAGGTGGTGCAGGCAAAGTCTATCTCATAACCACGAATCCTGATATCGCCACAGGTGACGGTATCGCCATGGCCTACAGAGCCGGCGCCCTTATTGCAAACATGGAATTCATTCAATTTCATCCCACCTGTCTTTATCATCCAGAAGCCAAATCATTTCTCATCAGTGAAGCCGTACGCGGAGAAGGAGGAATTTTAAAGCTGAAAAACGGTTCCACCTTCATGGAAAAGTATCATACCATGAAAAGCCTTGCTCCCAGAGATGTTGTTGCCAAAGCAATAGATACGGAGCTGAAAAAATCCGGTGATGAATATGTGTTATTAGACATTACCCACAAAGAGAGCGACTTTCTTATAAACAGGTTCCCCAATATTTATAACAAGTGTCTTGAGTTCGGCATCGATATTACAAAAGATCCCATTCCGGTTGTTCCGGCTGCTCATTACCAGTGTGGTGGTGTGGTGGTAGGTAATTACGGAGAAACAAATATTGAACGCCTTTTTGCCTGCGGGGAAGTTTCCTGCACGGGGCTTCATGGCGCAAACCGCCTCGCGAGCAACTCGCTTTTAGAAGCAGTAGTATTCGCCCACCGTTCATTTACCAAAATAGGAGAATCTTTTGGCACTATTACAGAAGATTCTATAAGTATCCCAACATGGGATCCGCGTGGTGCCACAGAAAGTGACGAATCCATCGTCGTTTCCCACAACTGGGACGAAATCAGAAGATTTATGTGGAACTACGTTGGTATCGTGAGGTCAAATAAAAGACTGGAGCGTGCCTACAGAAGAATAAACCTGATCAGTGGAGAAATAGATGAATACTACAGGAATTTCATTATCACCAGGGATCTTATTGAGTTAAGAAATATAGCTACAGTGGCAAAACTGATAATTCAATGTGCCCTGATGAGAAAAGAAAGCAGGGGATTGCACTACAACATCGATTATCCGGAAAAAGACGATAGCAAATGGCTGAAAGATACCGTCATTTCGAAAGAGCACCCGTTCAGCATTGGGAAAAGCTCTTTATAGTCATGTCATACTAACCAAACACCCTGTGGAAAATTAAATCTGTATGCCTGAGAAAGTTCTCAATTTTGAATACGTCATTAATCTCTTCTGCGTTAAGATATGAGACCACTTCAACATCTTCTAAAAGCAACTGCTTAAAATCCTTATCCTCCGTCCATGATTGCATGGCATTTTTTTGCACTGTGGCGTAGGCATTTTCCCTGGACATACCTTTATCAACCAGCCTCAGAAGCACCATTTGAGAAAATATTACGCCTCGTGTCATGTTGAGGTTAGTGAGCATCCTCTCCGGATAGACGACAAGTTTGTCTACCATTTCGGCAAGCCTGTTCAACATGAAATCGAGAAGAATTGTTGCGTCCGGCGCGATAACCCTCTCGACGGATGAGTGGCTGATATCACGTTCATGCCAGAGAGCTACATCTTCAAGAGATGCAAGGGCATATGACCGCATTAGACGCGCCAGTCCTGAAAGATTCTCCGAGAGAACTGGGTTTCGTTTATGAGGCATAGCCGATGACCCCTTTTGCCCAGGCGAGAAGAATTCTTCCACCTCCCTGACCTCTGTCCTTTGAAGCAACCTGATCTCCTGGGAAAATTTGTCAATGGAAGACGCAATAATGGCAAGGGTAGTAAAATATTCAGCATGCCTGTCCCTCTGGACAATCTGTGACGACACAGGCGCAGGTTTAAGATCCAGTTTACGACAGACGTAGTCTTCAACTGATGGATCAATGAAGGAAAAAGTTCCCACAGCTCCGGAGATTTTACCATAACTTATTGTTTCCTTGGCACGCATCATCCGCGTCAGATTTCTCTCCATTTCCTGATACCAGAGCGCCATTTTCAGACCGAATGTTATGGGCTCTGCATGAATTCCATGTGATCTCCCCATCATCAGGGTATTTCTGTGCAGCATGGCTTTATTTTTCAGAACTTCCAACAGTCGACGCAGATCATCGATCAGGATATCAGATGCTTCCCTGAGAAGAACCGCAAGAGAAGTATCCAGGACATCTGATGAAGTAAGGCCTTTGTGAATAAATCTGCCATCCTCCCCTACTCTTTCGACAACGGATGTTAAAAACGCAATGACATCATGTTTCGTCGTTTTTTCAATTTCTTCAATTCTCGACACGTTAAATGCGGCCTTTTCTTTGACATTGTTAAGGGCGCTTTGAGGAATTTCACCTTTTTCTGCCATGGCTTCACATGCCAGTATTTCTATATCCAGCCATTTCCTGTATTTGTTCTCCGGACTCCATATAGCACTCATCGCGTCTCTGGAATATCGTGGGATCAATTTCTCCTCCTGTCAATTATAAATATAAAAAAATTTAGTCCAAAGATCATTTAGTATACGTCTATACTATTGTAAAATTAAAATTTACTGGTGTACAATAGCATAGCTCACACAGGGGAGGAAATATTTTTTATGACCCATAACGACTCTTTGAATTGGAAAGATAAGGTAGCTTCACCTGAGGATGTTCTCATGAGAATTAAACCGGGGATGAGCATTTTCCTTGGAACGGGGGTGGCTGAACCGAGAACCCTTGTAAAACACCTTACCAGATCTGATTTTGCAAATCTTACAGATTTAGAGCTGATACAAATTGTAAGTCTGGGAGATGCGATAGCATTCAGCAGTACAACAACGGCCCAAAAATACCGGTTAAAAACATTTTTTGCAGGATGGGCAGCGAGCAAGGCCATCATGACGGGGTCTGTGGATATGATCCCCTGCCGCCTTTCTCGAATTCCAAAACTCTTTCAATCGGGTGCAATCCGTGTTGACGTGGCATTTGTTCAGATCACACCACCCGATGCAAGGGGCTATGCCAGTCTCGGAGTTTCCGTGGACGTAGCCAAACACGCCATGGAAAGAGCGTCCATGGTTGTCGCTGAAATTAACGATAAAGTGCCCCGAACTTTAGGAAACACATTTGTTCATGTCAACGATTTCGACTACATGGTGTATGCAACTGAACCGCCTATTTATTTCCCGCGCTGGCCCTTTAATGACGTCATTGACAAAGTAGCTGCAAATGTGGCTTCTGTAATAGAAGATGGAAGCTGTATCTCATTTTATTCCGGTGCGTTGTTTGAGGCGCTCGGAAAGCATCTTGCCCATAAGCGTGATCTAGGCGTTCATACCTTTTTCTTTACCGATCCCCTGATGGATCTGGTCAAATGCGGCGCCATTACAAATAAGAAAAAAGGGCATTTCCATGACAAATCTCTCACCGCCTATGCTCAGGGTACGCAGGAACTTATGAATTGGCTGCACAGAAATCCGCTTGTTGAATTTCAGGGAATCGACGTTGTGTCTGATCATATGAGGATCAGCATGAATGAAAAGATGATTGCCATTCTTCCCGCACGCAAAGTTGACCTTACAGGAGACATTGCCCTACCGGTCGGCAAAGGAAATGTAACACCGGGACCAGGACAGGCACAAGAGTTCTTTGCCGGAGCGGAACATTCCCATGGCGGAAGAACAATCTTTGCCCTGCCAAGCCGTAATCTTCAGGGGGAACCCAATATACTGTTCTCTGTAGATGTTTTCCCTAATCAGTTCACGAATCGCGAATCATTAGATTTGATAATCACGGAATATGGTATTGCCTCGATGTTTGGTCGTACCGTTCGCGAACGTGCCCAGGCGTTGATCGAAATCGCTCATCCCGACGACCGTGCTGACCTTATCCAGAAAGCAAAAGCGGCAAACATCCTCTACGCAGATCAGATTTATTTGGAAGAATCAGGCCATCTCTACCCGGATAAGATTACATGTACACGTATGTTTAAGGATGGGCTCGCCGTACACTTCCGGGCAATCAAACCCTCCGATGAAGAAGAGATGCGCAGATTGTTTTACAGGTTTTCCGATCAAGCGGTCTTTTACCGCTATTTCACGCCCTTAAAAGTCATGCCTCATGCTAAAATGCAGGAATACGTTAATGTGGATTACAGATGTCGCATGTCCATTGTAGGAATCATCGAAGAAGGAGGAATTGAACGTCTAATCGCCGAGGGACGTTATGTTCTTCATCAGGATCGCCCTCTTGCAGATACAGCCTTCGTAGTCGACGAAAAGTATCAAGGACTTGGCATCGCAACATTTATTCTCACTACACTAATTGAATTTGCACGTGAACAGGGCATTAAGGGCTTTACCGCTGATGTTCTGGCCGATAACAAGGGCATGATCAAAGTATACGAGAAGTCCGGCTATCCTATTAAGGCTATTGTTGAATTCGGAGTTTATCACCTTAGAATACCATTTGTTGAAGGCAGCGATACAGTATCATAATTTAAATCACGGCAAAAGATTGATCGACGCGACGTTATTGCCAAATATCCAAAATCCTCTCGGGCATTTTTTCAGTGAAACGAAGCTTGAATTTGTAGACTTTAAATGTTAGGAATGGCAACCATGAAAAGGATATCGTCTTTAGTACGGACCTTACAGGAAAGGATAATTAAGGTAACAACACTATGAAACATATCATCAAACTGGCATTGTGCGTAGTTTTTCTCTTTTCGTTATCGAGTTCACTCGAAGCAAAAGGAGAAAAGGCCGTTGCCGTTTTTCCCTTTGCCGTCCACAGTGCAGAAAACGTCGACTACGTCAAGCAAGGTATATGGGATATGCTATCATCCCGAATTACCGTGATTGGAAAGATTGATGTTATCAGTAAAGAGGCTATCCTTCATGCCTTGAAAGAAAATAAAGGGAAAGACCTTTCGTCTGAGGACATTTACAATCTTGGAAAAAAATTGAATGCAGATTATGCTGTATACGGAAGCATCACCAAGATTGGCAACAGCATAAGCATTGATGGGAAACTTATTGACATTGCCGCGAATAAACCGGCGATAACGGTATTTACTCAGAGTCAGGGCATGGATGAAGTAATACAAAAGATTAATGATTTTGCGCGCAACATCGATAATCATATCCTTGGCATGGTACCTTCAACGTTTGCTCCGGTAACGCAACCTTCGGCCACCGCGGCCACCCAACAACCGGCCTCTCCGTCTTCCCGCGAATCAGAAATTATTGCGGGAATGAAAAAAGGTAAAAAAGGTACATTGACCTCCGTTATTAATCCTGATTTTATCAATGCCGCGAAACCTTTGGATCGTAAAGGTTTTTGGATGAGCCAGAAATTGCCTTTAGAATTTAGGGGTATGGATATTGGAGATGTCACAGGCGACGGTGTAAACAAAGTTGTTATAATTGATAATCGTAGCGTGAGTATTTACCAAAAGAAAGATAATGACCTTGCTCTCATTCATAAAATACGGGGTAAATCCAGCGATAATTACATTGCAGTGGATGTGGCAGACATCAATAATAACGGCATGAAAGAGATTATCGTTACCAACATACTACGGAACAGCGTTGAGTCTTTTGTCTTCGAATACAAGGATGGGAAATTCAACAAAATTTCCTCTAAACTTCCCTGGTTCTTACGGGTTATTACCACGGATTCAGGACCTCTTTTGCTGGGACAGCGGCGCGGCATCGATAAACCCTTTGAGACACCAATACATGAAATAGTCTGGGAGGACGGTCTCTACAAAGAGGGCAAAGCAATGAAAATTCCCGTTGGACTTTCTGTATATGGCCTCACCATAGACAGCCTGGGAACCGCCGGGGGTGATAAGATAATAGCCCTTGACGACTATGATTATCTCAACATATATGAACCAACGGATAAACCTCTCTCAAAAATTCATATTTTCGGAGGCAGTAGTGAACGTATCTGGAAAAGTAATGAGCCTTTAGGGGGGAGCAATACAGCGATTGAAAACTTTAACACTCCAGAAGATGAGTTAGATAAATATACATTTATCAATTTAAGAATTTTAACTTTCGATACCAATAAAGATGATAAAAAAGAAATTATAATTGTGAAAAACTTATCATCTGCGGGAAGATTGTTTCAAAACATAAAACTTTTTACCGCCAGCGAGGTATACAATCTGGAATGGGATGGACTTGGCATGGTGGAAAACTGGAAAACGAGAAAGATCAACGGATACGTAGCAGACTATCAATTTAAAGACATCGATAATGATGGGGAAAACGAGGTCGTGCTTGCCCTGGTTCTTTCTGTGGGTCTCTCTGTCACAGATAAAAGTGTCATTGTTGCGTACAAAATGAGTCCACTGCAAACCACTCCATAGGGGTTGACAACAGCACCAGTATTTTATATTACTAATAGCATATGTGGCGGTGTAGCTCAGACGGTTAGAGCATACGGCTCATATCCGTAGTNNTTCGATTCCCTGCACCGCCACCATTGAACTCATTTAAAAGCCTGGTGAACAGCCGGGCTTTTATTCATACACGTATAATTCTTCTCAAAGCAGGCGAGAATCCTTATATAAAGATTAAAAATATAACTTACACTATATATGCATGCATAATAAATTTATTCCCCATCCATGTGCAAGAAATCCTCACTTGCAGACGATTTTGGGAAGTTTGAAAATACGCTCCAGTCATCACCACCAAAGTCTGAACTCCTCAAAAGAAATGACCATCGAAGGAGGACATGGCGTCCGCCTCCTTGGCTATCACTCCTCACAACCTTCAAAAATCAGCAGGGGACTTGTTACATTGATCCATGGATGGGAGGGAAGCGCAGATTCAACCTATGTCGTGTCTACGGCGAAGTATCTGTATAATAATTGTTTTGATATATTCCGGCTTAACCTGAGAGATCACGGTAATTCTCATCATCTGAACGAAGGTCTTTTTCATGGAGCGCTCATAGAAGAAACGTTTAATGCCGTTCGCAATATTTCTCGTTTATCCGCTGACCTGCCATATTTCATCATCGGCTTTTCCCTCGGCGGAAATTTTGCGCTTCGCATCGCGCTGAAACAGTCTCTTTCAAGAATTCCGAATCTTGCCCATGTAATCGCCATCAGCCCTGCCCTCGATCCCTATAAAGCTACGTTAGCAATCGATGAAAGTCTCCCGATCTATCGATTTTACTTCCTTAGTAAATGGAAAAATTCCTTAAGAAAAAAACAGGCGCTTTTCCCTGGAAGATATAATTTTAAGGATATTATCGGCCTGAAGACATGCATGTCCCTTACAGAGGCCATCATGCCGTACCATCCTGATTTTGGTGATTACAGGGAATACTTTCATCACTATACTTTGCGGGATGATGCGTTTAACGATCTCACCCTGCCTGTTACTATTATTGCCTCTGAAGATGACCCCATAGTGCCCGTTCATGACATCTCCGGACTAAAAGAACATCACCATCTACACCGTGTAATTCAGGCATATGGAGGCCATTGCGGCTTCATTGATTTTTTCCCTTTTCGATGCTGGTATGAGAGGGAAATTGAGCGAATTCTCTGTCAGCGGAGTTGTGTATGATATGTACCGTAGAGAGCAATTGCCTCTCCAATAAAGAACGATTTCTCGCATTGATCGCAGAAAGGCTCGGCGAATGTTCCATTGATTATACTGAAAAAATGCGCGTTATTCAAACGACCCGCAAGTCCGGGGAGCCACATTCCGCTGCAGGTGTTTTACTTCTCTTACACTTCAGGAACATTGACCCTGTATCAATAAACAATAACGGTCAATTTATTATTCAGCTCATCAAGCGCTCAGTAAAAGTTACCCAGCCGGGTGACCTCAGTTGTCCCGGCGGCCTATTGCACAATATTTTAGATCCCCTGCTCCGGCCTTTGATTACAAGCGGGCTTATCCCGATTTTGCAGGGTAACGCACTGAAATATACTCAGATGAAAGATCATGCTACCTCCAGAATGATAA
>DNUI01000181.1 GCA_003508565.1 Syntrophaceae bacterium | reverse complement strand
CATGGCGACGTCAGCAAGGCTCCCCTCGATTCTCTGGTGTATCCTGCCCCTTGAGCTCCCCATGACGCCCATCCAGTTCTTCATGCCGAGGGTAAGGGTGGAAAGGTTGTGGGTCTTGGCGATGGGGATATTGATGATTTTATCCGCCTCCATCGCTTCCGTATACATGGGCCATGATTTGAGGGCGATGCCGGGGAGTTTCACATCCCGGAATTTTCTTGCGTCGATATAGCTGACGATACCCCCTGCTGCTGCGGCCGCGTCGGCAATACCGCTCTGCTTATAGCACCGCCTGGGGTCTCCCACCGTATGGTCGAAGACTTTTACCCGTTTTGCACCGGCCTCATAACAGAGCCTGACTACGGTAGCAACGACCTCCGGGTTTGTTGTGGCTGCGTATTCCGGTGTTCTGTCCCAACCGATGTTCGGCTTGACGACAACGATATCGCCCCGGGATATAAATTTCTTAATCCCTCCCAGCGTGTCGATGGCGGCTTTTGTGGTTTTGGCAGGGCTGACTCCGTAGGCTACTGCAAGATCAGCCTTTTCCGCCGCATCCAGGGACCCGAGAATAGGGTGTATCGCGCCGGGAATGCCGAGAGCGACACCGGAAACGAGCGTGGCTTTGAGAAAATCTCTGCGATTCATGGAGACTCCTTTCCCATGATGTTACTGACCACAGGAATAATGTATGGTAGTTATTTTTACCTTCCCCACGACCTTTGCAATCGGCAGAAGGGATGTCCAGTCATGTCCTTCTATTAATTTGATATGTGTCGCATCAACCCCCACCTGTTTGAAGGTCGGGTCTACCGCAATCCATCTCCCGCTGTAACTCTCTGCCCAGCTGTGGTAGAGAAATCCCATTCCTTCCATGTACATGAGACCTCCGACTAATTTCGTCGGTATTCCTGCCGCCCTTGCCATGGCGGCATACAGCATCGCATGGGCCTGACATTCCCCTTCCCGGGTATGCAGTACCTCTACAGCCGAAAAGCTGTCCACCGCTTCATGCGTAATTTCGGAAGAAATCCAGTTCACCAGGCGTGTTACTTTTTCGGAAGACGTGAGAGCACCCCGGACAACCTCATGCGCTGTCTTTTTGATCTCCGGATGCTCGCTTTCAATATGGTACGTAGCGGCAAGGTAACGCTGATGATCTCCCATGGTGAGAGGCTCTTCCCCGGCATCTTTTTCCGGCGGCATTGCACCGCGGAGACGAAAGGTTGTCACTGGTGTTCCATTGATAATTGTTTCCGAGACTTCCTGATTTGGCCCCTGCAGCGGCGGCAATTCTCCGGATAGCCCCTCAGCGGAAACCTCAAGAAAGGTTGCCTTTCTCGGACATGTTATGGGTGTGGCGGTCTTGACAAGGCCGAAGTCGAAGATGAGGTCTTTTTTATTCATGCTCGCTTCCGCCAGAAAACGTTTCGCGCTTTTTTCATCTTCCCTGTAGGTGATTACAACCCCTCCCATCGCAAGCTCAAAAATAGTCTCGCCCCTCATGGTAATCCAACTGGAAGTACTGTGACCGTGCATGTGCGTTTCTATCTTGAAGGCGGGCTCAAGGGAAAGCTTTTTGCTTTCTTCAAAGGCAATGACCGATTGATTCACTTCCGCCATGGACTGGGTCTGAGGATCGTACACAAGGTAACGGTAGCGAGATCCCACTTTCATGCCCTTGAGTACAGGATAGAGATTGATACCGCTTGTGGGGTAGAGCGGGCCGGTCAAGGGTATCTCCGCAGACTTTTCCGCGTCACCACTTTTCTGACGGATCGTCAATGTGTTATCAGTAGTGGCGCCATGAAGCGTAAACGGTTTTTCATCCATTTTCTGTTCGTAATGAAAGGAAACCATTGTAAGATCGGGCCTGACCTTGTCGTCACTTTTCATGGAGATATGTTTATCCATTCCCATAAAGCGGATACGCAAATAGGCTTCCGAAAGAATCTGATACTGGTTTAGCTCGGGCATTGGTACAATTTTCAGGTGTGCAAAGCCCACCTTCTCGCCATTGAAGACAAACCCCTGCCAGAGTTCATTGTGGGGAAGATCCCCCAGATTTTTTATGTTCAGGGTTTCGGCGGGGGCGGGGAGAGGGCTGAAATAACGGGACGCACATGAACTGAGGAGACCTGCAGAAATGGCGAGCAGAAGACAGAAATGCGCAAGACGGGACAACGTGGATTTACAGGATGTTGACAGGCGCGCCTTCCATCTTAGTGGTCGATTGTAATTTTTCATGTCATTGTACCATCGGTAAAGGCAACCTCTGATGTTGCGGATATATCTCTATGAGACATCTATTTTTTAGCATCTGTATTCATTTACGTCAAGCACAGGTGCTCTTGTAATCCTGCAGGATTAAATTCGTCTTGTGTCATTTCAGCAGCAGGAAAAGTCACTCCGGTGAACCAAAGCCCTGAGCAGCGCGAAGGGGAAGGTGAGGACACCCTTGTGTTGCAGGCTGGTACGGGCATATTCCGCCATAAAAAAAGATGGCAAAAATCCTGATTCACATTTATACTGCTTATGTAATAAGAAACACTTGCCTTTTAGTGTGCCGTTGACCACTACATAGACTTCAGGGGAATATACAATCCA
Organism: Syntrophaceae bacterium; assembly: GCA_003508565.1. Taxonomy (GTDB): domain Bacteria; phylum Desulfobacterota; class Syntrophia; order Syntrophales; family UBA2185; genus UBA2185. The sequence goes on along the minus strand of DNUI01000181.1, from coordinate 3,566 downwards.
GGAGAAGATACATGAAAAAACATTATAAATTTTCACTCTGGTATGTCCTTATCGGTTTTTGGATCGTGTTGATAGCCCAAAGCTATATTGCGTCCATGTTTGCCGTGCAGACGATCCCGTACAGCCAGTTTTTAACACTTTTGAAGACGGGAAAGGTTGTGGAAGTTGCCGTTACGGCCAATAAGATTCAGGGAAAGATGAAAGTGGATGGAGGCGCTCCCGATGAAACAAAGGTCTTTAGAACCGTTCGGGTTGACCCGGAATTATCATCTTTTCTTGACCAGTACAAAATTGCGTTCAAAGGAGAAATCGAATCGACGTTCCTTCGCGATCTCTTGTCATGGGTGTTCCCCCTCCTTCTCTTTGTGGGTATCTGGTACTTCTTTATGAAAAAGATGGGCGCTCAGCAGGCCGGTTTCATGACCCTCGGCAAAAACAAGGCAAAGATATACATGGAAAATGAATTGAACGTTACCTTCAAAGATGTCGCCGGTGTGGATGAAGCAAAGCAGGAACTCGTCGAGGTTGTTGAATTTTTAAAGAACCCGAACAAATTCGGCGAATTGGGAGGAAGGATTCCCAAGGGTATCCTCCTGGTGGGTCCGCCGGGTACGGGGAAAACCCTCCTGGCGAAGGCCGTCGCGGGAGAAAGCGGTGTACCCTTCTTCAGCCTCTCCGGATCGGAATTTGTGGAGATGTTTGTGGGATTGGGGGCAGCCCGTGTCCGGGACCTTTTTGTCCAGGCCAAAGAAAAAGCGCCCTGTATTATCTTTATCGATGAACTTGACGCCCTGGGAAAGGCCCGTGGATTCGGGGCCGTCGGCGGACATGATGAGCGGGAGCAGACACTGAACCAGCTTCTGGTGGAAATGGACGGTTTCGATCCCAAGGCAGGGGTGATTCTCATGGCCGCCACGAACAGGCCGGAAATTCTGGATCCCGCCCTTCTCAGGCCCGGCCGGTTCGACCGCCATGTCCTTGTGGACCGCCCCGACAAAGCAGGACGGGAGGAGATTCTGAGGGTTCACCTGAAAAAAATAAAAGCAGTGGGCGACCTTGACGTGGGCAAACTGGCGAACATGACGCCGGGTATGGTAGGGGCGGACCTCGCGAACCTGGTCAATGAAGCGGCACTCCTGGCGGTACGGAGAGGAAAGACACAGGTTGGGATGGCCGAATTTGAGGAGGCGGTCGAGAGAATTATCGCGGGTCTCGAAAAGAAGAACCGCCTGATCAATGCCGAAGAAAGGCAAATTGTAGCCTATCACGAGATGGGTCATGCTCTTGTGGCGTTATCCCTGCCTGGCACGGATCCTGTGCAGAAAATCTCCATCATCCCGCGCGGCATTGCCGCCCTGGGGTATACCATGCAGGTTCCTACGGAGGATCGATTTCTTATGAAAAGGACGGAGCTCCTTAATAAGATTGCTTCTCTCCTGGGAGGCAGGGCAGCGGAAGAAATCATATTCGGAGATATTTCCACGGGCGCCCACAATGATCTCGCCAGGGCCACGGACATTTCAAGAAGCATGATCAAGGAATACGGGATGAGCGACAAGCTGGGGCAGGTGTATTTTGCCCATGAGAAACGATCTCCGTTTCTTGATGCGGGGCTCCGCGAGGGTGGTGATTACAGCGATGCCACGGCAGAAGCAATCGACGAAGAAATTAAAGCCGTAATCAGCAAGGAGTATGATAGGGCAGTGGATATTCTCCGAAAGAAGAAAAGCATCCTCGAAAAAGGCGCCCAATTGCTCCTGGAGAGAGAAAAGCTTGAAGGGGCGGATTTGAAGGCACTCATGGAGGGCGCGTGAACGCACAGTCAAGAAGGCAGTTTATTCAATCATGCTTTCTCCTGGCAGCATCGGGATGCTGCCTGACTCCTCTCTCTTTATTTGCCGGGTGTAACAGTATCGATACACGAGCGAAAATTGATCCGGCTTTTGAACCTGCGTATGTGAAATTGCACAGAGACGGTGCATTGAAAACACGGGGCGAAGAACTTTGGCGCATAATGCAAAGATGCAGGCTCTGCCCCAGAGAGTGCGGCGCCGACAGACTTGCGGGCAATATGGGATTCTGTCAGGCAACGTCCACACTCGTCATTTCCTCATTTCACCCGCATTATGGAGAGGAGAGGCCCCTCGTCGGCAACGGAGGGTCCGGCACAGTGTTCTTCACCAATTGCAATCTCCGGTGCGTCTTCTGTATCAACTGGGAGATCAGCCAGGATGGGATGGGAGCATCAAGGAGTATCGAGCAGTTATCCGCAATGATGCTTCACCTTCAGGGAATCGGGTGCCATAACATCAATGTGGTGACGCCAACACACTATTCTCCGCACATTGTCCTCGCCATCGATCATGCCGCGGGCAGAGGATTGAGATTACCCATCGTTTATAACTGCTGCGGATGGGAGAGGGTGGAGATATTGAAAAAACTGGATGGCATCATCGATATCTATCTGCCGGATTTTAAATACGCTGACGGTGCGATGGCGGCAAAATTCTCATCAGGCGCTGTCGCATATCCGGAAATTACACACGCAGCGCTTCTTGAAATGCATCGTCAGGTGGGTGTTGCGAAACCCGCACGCGACGGTATTGTGTACCGGGGGCTCATGATCCGCCACCTTGTGATGCCAAATAACGTCAGCGGAACCAAAAAGGTCGTTCAATGGATCAGCGAAAACCTGCCTAAAGATACGTATCTTAACATCATGTCGCAGTACAGGCCTGCGTATAAAGCACATCAGTACCCTGAATTATCAAGAAACCTTACCGTGCACGAGTACCGTGAGGCTGTTGAATGGGCTAAAAAAGCAAACCTTACAAATCTTGATGTGCAGGGTGGTCGCCTGTAGATACATGCAAGAAGCGGCCATAACCTCTTTTCAATTGACAGGCATGCAGACTTTCTCTATACTTCCCCACCTCAAGAAGAGAATCTTTGAAAGGATTTTACAGTGGCTGATAATAAAGAACCTAATGACATAATATCCGGCGATGGTATCAAAACCTCTGAGGGGGTGGTACTTCTTTCCTGTCATTTAACATGCCGTGTCTGTGGGGTTTCCGATCTCTTCGAATGGCCGGAAAAGAAAGTAAAGAAGAAAGATGTTGAAGGTCTGGACGCGCTTAGTCTTGTTGTCGCGGTAGCGCAAAGCAAGAACTGGATAGCGCAGCGTGTTATTAACGTTCACGACGGGAAACGCGCGCTGTTTGTATTATGCCCGACCTGCCTGGCCCTCTTCTTCTCCGCGACGAGAACTCCGGCCGACAAGGGTGCAGAAGCAAAAACATAGAACGTGTTCGTACACAACCCCCTGGTCGCATTCACTTCGTTCCCCCGACGCATCGCTCGGGGTTTCGGCATACCGGAATGATACATAGTGATTACGGCACAGTCTCATGTCAACAGAACATCCTTGTCGTGTTCCATGTGAGGATCAAAAGATCGCATCACTCATTTGTCCTTGACACATACAATGCTGGTATCTTACACTCGCGCCATCGAAAAAGCGGGCGTCAAATACATCATGTTTAGATTATGCCAAAAGTTTTATG
>DNUI01000153.1:2150-5954 GCA_003508565.1 Syntrophaceae bacterium | reverse complement strand
ATTTACATCGGGTCAATAACAGATAAAATCATTCGCTACGGCACTATTCCTGTGTATATACCCAAGTACCCCGGTCTCGTGGGTAAAGACACAGATACACATGAACGCTACCGACAGAGATTGTTTTCCAGGATCCTCTATCCTACGGATTGGTCTGCTTGCGCCAGGGAAGCTTTGAGATATCTAAAAGGCCTGAAGAAGGCTGGTGTTGAAGAAGTCGTTGTCGCACATATTATGGATGAGAAGGCAATGAAACTTCACACGGCAGAACGTTTCAAAGAGTTTAAAAGGATTGACCTGGAGAAACTGGCACAAGTCAAGGATGAACTCGAAAGAGAGGGATTCAAGGTTACAACACACCTTTCTCTGGGCAATCCAAGAGCGGATCTCATCAAGGTCGCGAGCAAAGAAGATGCCTCTCTCATTGTCATAGGCTCCCATGGAAAAGGTCGCGTGGAAGGAATCCTCTGGGGGTCCGTTTCCCGGAACATTGTGGAATATAGCGACAGACCTGTTTTGCTCATAAAGGGAGAAAAGGAAAAAATTTCATAGATGGTGCATGATCACGAAATGTCCTGGGGCAGGCGCCTGATTGCCACCATGGTCATGAATCTTATCATACCGGCCGTTCAAATATACGGAGGCATCATGTCCGGGAGTATGGCCCTCATCAGTGACGCCCTTCACAACCTCAGTGATTTTACGTCTGTAATGATCAGCTATTCAGCCCTTCGCATAGGGCGGCGTGGACCAACGCCGAAGCATACATTCGGCTATAAGCGCCTGGAAGTTTTTGCGGCCGTGTTTAACGTTGCCCTGCTTTTCGGAGCGGGCTTCTATATCGCATTTGAGGGATGGACCCGGCTTTTGAATCCCCGACCCGTCAATGGCAGCTTCGTTATCCTGATTGCCTCTATCGCGTTTCTTGCGAATATAATATCAACATTCATGCTGCGGCCAGGGGCAAAGATCAATCTCAATATGCGGAGTGCATTTCTGCATATGTTAACCGATGCACTGACTTCTCTCGGTGTGCTTATCCTGGGAATCATATGGATATTCAAACCGTGGTACTGGCTTGATCCTGTGTTTTCATGGGTCATTGTGGCGTTGATTCTCTACAGCGGATGGGGTATTTTGAAAGACGCCTACGGGATTCTTATGAATGCCACACCACCGGGAATCGATCTTCAGATAATACAACAAGAAATAGAGTCCTTGGAGGGTGTAAAGGAAATTCACCATCTCCATGTCTGGAACATTTCCTCAGAGGGTGTGGCGCTAGTTGCTCATGTCGTTGTGATGGACCAGATGTTGAGCAGGGTTGAGGAGATTGCCGGAAAGATCAGGTATCTTCTTCTGAATCGTTTTGCCATCGATCATCCGGTTCTGCAATTTGAGACCAGGACATGCGAAGGAACAGGCCTCTTTTGTTTTTCCGTAAACAATAGCATGCAGGAAGATAAGCGTTGAATCCCTTACCGGTTCGGGGGCATTCTCCGTAGTGTGCTTCGGGAATGCAAGCGAGCGGGTAACACGATTCTTCCTAAAGGATCGAAGATTCTCCACAGAGCGCTGCATAGGGCATCAATTCACGAAGGAATCTACGAATGAACGAATATATTGTTTTCCACAGATCACACAAAGCCATGAATAAATTTGCCATGCTAATCATTACACTTCTTTTCTTAATTTTTCCGGCTTCAGACCTCTTTGCTGAACCAATAAATTTAACGATCATCCATAGCAGTAACCTGAGCGGGCATCTCTTTCCCTGTCCTACCTGAGGAAGCAATGTACTGGGCGGTCTGGCCCGGCGAGTATCTTTTGCGGAAAAGCTCAAAACTGAGGGGAATCCCGTTCTCATTGTAGATTCGGGACATCTTTTTTCAGATATGGCAACAGGCGTCAACCAGCAACAATCCCTCATAAAGGCACAGCTGATCAGTCGCGCATACAAGCACATGGGAGTTGCAGCCATCAATGTGGGTGACGCAGATCTCACGCAGGGTTTAACATTTTTACGGAATGAGGCATCGAAGGGTCTTCCCCTTATTTCAGCCAATCTTATAGATCCTGCAAGCAAATTACCGATCTTTTCACCCTATACCGTAAAGAAGATCGGAAAAATCCGAATCGCCTTGTTCGGTCTCGCGTCACCGGTGAAAAACCAGGCTATCCATCATCCGGCAGAAAATACTTTCATAGTGAGAGACCCGGTCAAATCGGCACGGAAAACCTTCAAGATGCTGCATAGGAAAGCTGACGTCATCATTCTTCTCTCCAATCTTGATGCAAAAAGTGAACGGGAAGTCATCAGGGCGGTACCCGGAATCCATTTTGTGTTAGGAGGACGCGAAGGCAGATTTATTGAAACACCTCTCTGGGAAGGACACACGCCTATTCTTGAATCATATAAAAAAGGCATGTACGCCGGCACGCTGCATCTTACTTTCGTGAAAGCATCATCACCTTTTCAATATGAAGTTACGGGGGAGAGACTACATGGATTGGAGCATTCCAATGTCAGTAATCGGTTCTCATGGACATTAGTACCTCTGCATGCATTACTACCGGAAGACAGGAAAATCTCATCGTGGATCCAAAAGTCCGGCATAAAAAAAGATTGAAGATATTAAATTCTCGCTTGATTGTACCGGGTAGAGTTGATAGAGTGTATCCGAATTATCAAGGAACCTACATTCTTCACATTGAATATAGTTGAAAAAATAAAAAAATATAGAAATATTCTGACCATATTCATAGCGCTCGCGGGTATCGGAATCGTCGCATTCTACAAGGTCTGTGATACAGCATGCTCTTACCTGGAGGGTGATCTTCTAGGTGTTGATCTCACCTATATTGGTATCGGCTATATCCTTTCACTCATCCTCATGGCCGCTTTCCGGCAGACGGCGTATGTCCGCATTTTATTGGCTGCAGGGATCGGTGTGGAGATTCACCTCATCGCATTCCAGTTTCAGGAAGAGGTGTTTTGCCCTTACTGCTTGGCATTTGCATTCGTAATCATTACAGCATTTATTCTTAATTATGAAAAACCACTTCTTAAGGAGCAGGGCATGTGGAAAAGGATAATGTACGGGCTTGGCGATGCGGCATTGCCCCCGATTACAAGAACGAGATTACCACTTATGTTGTTTGTCGTTCTAGGATATATTTTTGTTGTGTTGACATTTTCCGGTTCTGCAACACCTGCCTATGGTGCCGACAAACCCCTCGTGCCATCTTACGGTTCCGGAAAATACGAGATGATAATTTTCACGGATTACTTTTGTCCGCCATGCCAGCTCCTGGAGTCCGAGATAGATCCTGCACTCAAAGAATTCCTTTCCCATGGCGGCGTGAAGGTAACTTTCGTTGATCTCCCTACCCACAAGGAAACCAAGTTGTATGCCAAGTATTTCCTCTATTCAGCAAAGGCGGGGCGAAATTACAAGAAAATCCTCCACGCGAGGAGAGTCCTTTTTTCCCTTGCAAAAAACGGCACTGCCCTGAATGAAGAGGAACTTAAAAACGCCCTCAAGGAACACAATGTTCCTTTCATACCGTATGACGTGAAGTCCATGTATCCTTTGCTTAATAAAATAATTAACGCACACAAGGTCAGAGCAACGCCAACCTGTGTGATCAAATACTCGGATACCGACATCCGCAAATACACCGGTTTGTTTGAGATTCGAAACGGTCTGGCGATGTTACGGGCATCACTGGGGACCGACACTCGATAACAGGCTGTTAAAAACATTTTGTTCACCAGGCTGTTCAAACGCTTGTCCCGCACCG
>DNUI01000153.1:0-2098 GCA_003508565.1 Syntrophaceae bacterium | reverse complement strand
AGAGGAAGGACAAGTCTTGTCACTGCGGCCATCATATATCCTTTCGCTAAAAATATTTATATCTGGCAGGATGGGCAGAAATAGGTTCCCCTGCCGCTCAGGCGCATACGATGAATCGCGTCATGACAGCGAGGGCATGGATATCCCTCACGTCTATACACTTTCAATTCATTTTGATATTCGCCCTTATTACCAAACAGGTCACGCCAATCGGATACCGATGTACCCCGGCAGGCTATGGCCCTGTGCAAAATATCTTGTGTTACCGTTGCTATCCTTGTCCACTCCTGTTTTGATACACTAAATGTCTGCCGCCAGGGATTTATGGATGCTTCGTAGAGGATCTCGCAGGCATAGATGTTTCCTATGCCTGCAAGGAATCTCTGATCAATCAGAAATGATTTCACGGGAAGTCTTTTCACGCCGGCTATTTTCCAAAGCTCTGATACCGGATACTCCTGCGAAGGATCGATAACTGAATTATTGCGACATACATTGTCCCGGAGATTAACTGTGGCAAACCTTCGTGGATCTATACAAAGAATCCTGCCGTGTGTAAATGCCATGATAAAGCGAGTGTGAGAAGGCAGTGCCTGATGACTGCTCTGCCACTGAAACCTCCCCGTCATCCGCAGATGAAGAATGAGTCTATCAGATTTATCCAGCTCTATCTCCAGGGACTTACCCTTGCGCACCACGGAGGTAATTTTTCTTCCAACCATCGTGTCTATATTCCCCAGTCTGGAATCAAGAACTTCAAAGCCGTGGATTTTTTCATTGAGAATTATCGGCTGCAATTGGCGGCAGAGAGTTTCTATTTCGGGAAGCTCGGGCATATACTTTCCTTCAACAAAATATCCGCATATCGGAAATTTATTCTCTTAAAAAAATGAACAAAAAATATTTTTGCACATATCAGAAAAATTTTAGACGCAGGCGCATCAAGACTTTGCTCAATGTTAAATTCTATTTTCTTTTTGTCAAAAAAAAATAAATTCCTCAAGAAAAAATATTGACAACAAATAATAAAAAGAGTACAGCGAAATTAAAATACATAATAAATAAAATGGGGAAGCGTTATTACCATTCCTGCGTCACAAGGAGGATAACACTATGGAAAGCGAGACGCTATTCACCGAGGAGGCTGAACCTCCTGGTAATTTAGCAGGTCTTGTTGGTATTGAAAATTACGCGCACGATACTTTAACATCGTATGACGCCCTCCCTCCCCCCCACGTCGTTAAGACAAGGGGGGTCCCGTACGTTTTTCGTTTCAAAGAAAGTCCCCGATCCCGAGTCTTCCGCAAGCGTTTTTATCCGGAAATAGTACCTCACGAATGGAGTAGCTGGCACTGGCAATTCAGCAACCGCATACGAGAAGCTGAGACGCTATCAAAGTTCATTTGGCTTTCCGAAGACGAACGAAATGCATTGAATCATCAGGCCGGTTCTCTGCCCGTTGCAATCACACCCTATTACTTAAGCCTTCTCGACGAATTTGACCCACATAACCCTCTGCGACGTATGGTGATACCTGCAACCGCTGAATGTCACCTCGCTGCAGGGGAAACCGATGATCCCTTAGGAGAAGAACATGACAGCCCCGTCCCTGGAATTGTGCATCGCTATCCAGACCGCGTCCTGTTTCTTGTGACAGATACCTGTTCAACGTATTGCCGCTATTGCACCCGCTCACGCATGGTCGGCAGCCACACAAAGTCTCTGTCGGAAACGGAAAGCTGGGAGAGCGCCATCGCTTACATTACAGCAAATCCTCAGATTCGTGATGTGCTGTTATCCGGTGGAGATCCGCTCACACTTTCCGATGAGAGGATAGAGTGGCTTTTAGCCAGACTAAGAAAAATCCCCCACATAGAAATTCTACGCCTCGGCACTAAAGTACCGGTTGTGCTGCCGCAGAGGATAACACCGAAACTCACGTACATGTTAAAGCGCTTTCATCCCCTGTTCATGAGCATACACGTGAACCACCCGGATGAATTAACAACAGAAATGAGTCTGGCGTGCAGTCGCCTCGCCAATGCGGGTATACCGCTTGGCAGTCAGACGGTCTTGCTTCACAAGATAAATGATGATG
>DNUI01000127.1 GCA_003508565.1 Syntrophaceae bacterium | reverse complement strand
GCGGTATCATAAAAACAACTGTGTTCATCGTCCTCTCCCCATTAATTGGATTAGTCCTCGGATTCGCAATGATGATTTTGGTATTAAACATCAATCGGCATTCAACTGTAGCAGGATCCGACAGACTGTTTCGAAAACTGCAGCTTGTCTCCGCTGCCGTCTACAGCATGGGTCACGGTACAAATGACGCCCAAAAAACCATGGGAATCATCGCTATTATCCTTTATACCCAGGGTTATCTCGGACCGACGTTTTATATACCTTACTGGGTCATCATCTCATGTTATGCCGTGATCTCCCTGGGCATTATGTCCGGAGGATGGCGTATCGTCAAAACCATGGGCACCAAGATCACAAAGCTTCAACCAATAGGGGGGTTTTGTGCGGAAACAGCGGCAGCTATTTCCATCATCGGGGCATCCATCGCGGGTATCCCTGTGAGTACAACCCATACAATCACGGGCGCTATTGTAGGGGTGGGGTCAACAAAAAGGCTTACTGCTGTTCGCTGGGGAGTGGCTGGAACAATAATCTGGGCATGGATATTAACGATCCCTATGGCAGCCCTCATATCCGCTGTAATGTACGTAATTACTCATGCTATATGGTAATGAGGGAGTGTGAACAAAACTTTGCGAAAAATTATTGATAACCTTCAGATAATCACATACACCTAATCACCAGGCGTTGTACCCCGATAAAACTGATCATACATTGTCCAGATTGCTAAAAGCAAAGAAGTGATAATAGGCCCTATAACAAATCCGGAAAATCCGAACAATGCAATCCCTCCGAGGGTAGATAAAAAAATCAATAAAGGGTGCATCTGCACATCCCTGCCAACGAGGATTGGACGCAGGAGATTGTCCACCATGCTGATTACGAAAACACCAAAAGCCAGGATAAGCAACCCCTTCCATAGGTATCCTGTTAGTATCATTACGATACCGGCAGGAATCCAGATGATGGAACAGCCCACGACGGGTAAGATGGATAAAATAATCATTACAACGCCCCAGACCAGGGCTCCGTGAACGCCCGTAAACCAGAAAATAAGTCCTCCGAGTATGCCCTGAATACCCCCTATGATTAACGTTACCTTCAATGTGGATTTTGCCGTAACGACGAACCGCTCTTGAAGTACCTTCCCCCTTTCCCGTCCCAGGGAGAGAAGCTTCATTACCATATCCAGGAATTTATCCCCGTCTCGTATAAAGTAAAACAGCGCATAGAGCATGACCGCAACTTGAACAATGAACACAAGGGTGTTTTGCGTGAGTGCCGTCAAATTGACAAAAATATAGTTAGAGATAGCCTTGGCAATCTCGGCAAGTTTCTCGGTCCAGAATTGTTCATCAATGTGCAGACTCACCACGTATGGGTTATCTTTGACCACACTTGTAATGCTCTTGACAACTTTTTCAATACCTCCGCTACCCTTCCTCAGGGATTCATATATCTGCATGGATTCGGTGAACAACAAACTTCCCACAATGCTTCCCGGCAAGATTATAAGGAGTGCAAACACCAATACAGTAACCGCTGCACTTGTACTGGAATGTTTTAGTTTCCTGTTGAGTCTTTCATGCACAGGCCTGAAAATGCTTGCTACCACCGCTGCCCAGAATAGCGGGAAAAAAAATGGCGCGAGAAGATAGAGAAAGAGGAGAGAAACAAGGGTAAGCAAAGTGAAAAAAAGGATGTTTTGGATTTTCGAGGTATCCATGGAAAGTCCTTTCTCATGATGAGAACTTATCAAGTAGCACTACACGTTCTCCTGTAATTGCAATGTACAGAGAAATATCCTATTCGTTCCGTCGTTTCAACAGAAAACTGAAAAAAACGTATGCTCTTGGCTTTGCTTTTTACAAAGGTTGTGCTAAATAGGACTCCCCCGCAACATGTAAGGAGAGTGTATGCCCGACAGATCCCGTTATCCTATAGGTGTATTTGATTCCGGTATCGGAGGACTCACCGTCGTGCGAGCCATCATGGAACGACTGCCCTTCGAAAACATCATCTATTTCGGTGATACGGCGCGGGTACCATACGGCGTGAAATCACCGGAAACGATTACCCAATACACCTCAGAGATCACTCAATTTTTACTGAAGAAGGATGTGAAGCTGCTCATCATAGCCTGCAATACCATGGCCGCTGTGGCGTATCAGGCGGTCCAGGGACTGTCACCGGTGTCCGTACTTGACGTGATAGACGCCGGCGCCCGCATAGCTATCGCCCAAACGCGAAAGAAAATTATTGGCGTCATTGGTACACCGGCAACAATCAACAGCAATGCGTATGCCCGTGCGATCCACGAACACGATTCCGGCATCAGAGTATTTTCCAAGGCCTGTCCGCTTTTTGTCCCTCTGGTTGAAGAAGGGTGGCTGAATCACCCCGTTACCCGTCTTACGGCCCAGGAATACCTCAGGCCGGTTCTTGCGGAACACATCGATACCCTCGTTTTGGGATGCACACATTATCCTCTCATCAAATCCCTCATACAGGAAGTTGTGGGATCGGAAATCTGTCTTGTTGATTCCGCAGATGCCATGGCGGAAATCACTGCACAATTGCTTAGTCGTACACATTTGGGGAATGCTGAACGGACCCCGCCGGAATACAGGTTCTACGTTACTGATGTGCCTTATCACTTCCAGACGATCGGAGAAAGCTTTCTGGGGCGAACACTGTCTCACGTAGAAGTCGTCAAATGGTGAAAGGAAAGATCACATTATGAAGATCAAGCTCGCCGGATACAATCTTGATTACGAAACGATCCGGGAATTTCAGGATTTGCACCCTGCTACAAACA
>DNUI01000147.1 GCA_003508565.1 Syntrophaceae bacterium | reverse complement strand
CCTCCGATAGGAACATTGCCTTTTCTTTAATTTCGCCTTTATCATAAAAAATTCTATTTTCTAATTCGGGCCCCAGTGTTGCCAAAAACTTTGCCGCTTCTGAAAGCCTTCCAAAAATTTCAGATTTTTTATAACTATCTTCTTCGTCTCCATATAAAACTTCCGTGACAGATTCTGCCCCGACTTCCTCCATAGCTTCTTCTGAAAATTCTTGTTCTGCAGGTATTTCACCTTCAACCTCTTCCGTTTCACTCCCCGCCTCTATTTCTTCAAGGTCTCCTCCACCCACAGTTTCGCTTATGGTAATTTCATCTCCTGCTTCCTCAATAATTTCCTCAACATCTTCATTCGCAGCGGCGGATGTTTCACATGATCCCGTCCCTAATGGTGGTATGTCCTCAAAATAATCGATCTCTTTTGTCTCAACCACGTAACCGGCTGCTGCTCCACCGTCTGAGATACCCTCTTGTATCGAGTTCCTGTCCGCATCTTCTTCCCTGATAGTCGTTTCATTATCAAGCTCTTCTATAGACGCGTCAATTTCGTCTGTGATCCAATCTTCTTGGGCAGTCTCATTTTCCACTTGCATTTCCTGAAGAAATGGCATGGCAGCTTCTTCCACATCGGACAGATCTTCATACACTGGACTTCCCACAATGTCCGCACCCGCACTCAAGGCCAATTCATCACCGAGATTATCCTCTATAGTCGCTACTTCTTCACCATTGTCTCTAATAGCTCCTTCATCGGCTTCGCATACGTCAACTTCCATTGAGTCTTCTGCAGCGTTATCATCAATCTCTTCGTAAACCTCTGAGACCATTTCACTTTCAATAACCTCTTCTACTAATTCTATCTCTCCGACCTGATCTTCGATAATTTCATCTGCGGCATCAATCAGAGTATCTTCCTCCACAGCTGCTGTCAGATTGTCTGTTGTTTTTCCGGCAATGGCATTTACCGTGATATCTGAACCGGTACTACCAATTACTCCAGTACCCATTTCCCCGGGTAACGATAGTCCTATTTTTCTAGATACGTCAAGGATAAGTCCTTTTACACGATCAAATGTATCATTACCCTCTCCAGAATTTGCAAGGGAACCGGAATTGGATAAGATATCATTTACAGCACTTAACACCTCCGCTATGGTACCTATGGTATCAGAGCCTTTTTCTTTGAAAACTGCAGCGACAGATTCTAGGGCCTTATCCTTGGCCTCATCGGACATCGTAAAAACATTATTAGGCCCGACAATGACTCCCTGAGAATTTTTGCCTTCATGATAGAGTTTCTTCAGATCAGCGTTTACACCTGACTTGATGCTGCTCAAGTTTTTCCTCTTGCCTTTTATAGATTCAGGATCGTCTCCTATACACCAGAGGGACTTAATGATTTCGTCATGAGTAATGCTCTGCAAGGAGTCGACCGAACTGTCATCTGCATAGTACTGTCTTAAAATATGGATTAGTTTGTATTTAAGGGTTTCCTTGCTTCTGTATTGAAGGTTGGTGATGGCTTCATCGATGTCTTGAATTTTAAGTATAACGGCCACAAAAATCTCCCGGATGTAAAAGTGAGATACATTGGAAAGTATTTTATAGTACGATGAAATATATATCGATCAATACAGCATTTTCTTTAATCAATGGCCCTACTTTAAAAATTATTGAACAGAATATTTAATAAATAAAAGATTCAATTCATGTTTTAATAGAATTTGACGATATTAATGCCGAGTATCTCACAGCACCAGTCTGTGCATGAAGAAGGGGTAAAGATATGGAAAATACTATAAGGCCTCGTTTTGACGATATTCTTAGTCGGCACTTTGAACGTCTCATAGGAACACGACAGGGAATCGGGGGAATGCCCCTGAATCTGGCAACTATCGGATGTATAGTTCTCCTCGGAGGTCGGGAGAATGAAATAGAAAACTCATCATCAGATGCGGCGGAGCGACATACCCGCGATACGTTACTTCAAGAGGCGAAGGAATTGGGAATAGGATCCGCTGATTTTCTGGAATCTGCACTTCAGGACATGATTCAGAAAGGATACTATGAAGTTGACACGGAAGACAGATTCCTATCCCGACAGCCAACCATAACCATGACCCGTCTGTTAGATCGCATCTTCCCCAGAATGCGGGGCATCAATTTGCTTGCTTTCATCGGACAAACAATAGAGGAGGCTGTCACCGGGCGCACTGATGCAGAAGCAGCAGTATCCCGTTTTGACCAGACACTTCAGCATCATGGAGTTCCCTTTTTTAAGGAGAAATCCGTACACACAGTTACTACGTCCACGGATCAACAAAATGTTCACAGGAATAGGGAACAGATACTGTCGAAACTCTACAACGCGGATAAAATTTCTCAGCAGCCTGCACGTCCAAGCCTCAGAGTGCTATCGGGCGGCAGTATACCAGGACACGCCGAGATTAAAGAAATTTTCCCCTCGAACAAGAACCGTTCCGATATGAATATCAAAAAAGAAGAACCCGTTGTAGAGGATGTATTCAACAAAACTGACTGCAAGTTTCCAGAAGAAGAACAGATAAATACCACCGAGTTCGAAAGAAGTTGCGCATGTCCGGAAGAAACTACATTGCTAAACAGGCAGGAACCTCAGCAAGTCTTTCAAGATGAAAAGACAAATAACGGAAAACCCGAACTGCTCCCAGAAATGGAAGAGAATGCCCTTCTGATTGCATCTATATGCCAGGAAAATACAATAATAACGGACGATACGATTGCTGAGAAGATTGCCGCCTTTGAAAGTAACCTAGCGCTCACATGTCCGATATGCCGTATAAGTACTCTTAATGAACAAACTACGGCTGCAGGAAAAGTTTACTATACTTGTCCATCCGAAGGTTGTAATTTCATAAGCTGGGGCAAGCCTCATCATATAGAGTGCCGGCGTTGCAAAAACCCATTTTTAGTGGAAGTGACTGATGCCACTGGAAAAACTATCCTTAAATGTCCCCGGGCTACGTGCCAATATCATCAGGATCTTAATCCCACGAGAAAATTAGTACGAAAACGGCTTGTACGACGAAGAAAATAGGAATGACCATCCTTTTTATAGAATTTCAGATCAACACCGACTTCTCCAAAAAGGCACGAATATCATGGAAATTTTCATACCATACACATGCTGTACCATTTTGCCTGCATTTTTCATACAGGACTTCCTTGGCAAATACGATATCCGCGTCTTTTGCGGGGCAGACGTCTGAATATCCATTTCCTACATAAATGACACGTTCATAGGATCCGCGATACTCCTTGAGAACACCGCTTTTACATGTACCGCATTTCTCACATTGAATATTCATGTGAGGGAACCGTATTGAAAGCGCATTCCCATTACGAAATACGAGTACATTGGAAAAGTGTTCAATGTCCTGGAGATGATATTTTCTCATGATTTCATCGATATAGAAGTCAAGGCCATCGGATACAATCTTGATGTCTAAACCTTTTTCCCTGCAATACATGTAAAACTCCGGAAAATAAGGATCCACTTTTCCCATCGCGCTGACGAATTCAAGCATCTGCGTTTTGGTACCTTTGAACAGTGATACCACCCGCGAATAGGCCTCCCGGGAGCCGATCTCACCCGCACAATAGGCACGATCGATCTCATTCCACCCCTTATCGGTAAAGCGGTTCA
>DNUI01000054.1 GCA_003508565.1 Syntrophaceae bacterium | reverse complement strand
AACACAGTTGTTTTTATGATACCGCTCCAGACCAGAGCACCGGGCCCTCCTTCCAAAATACCCGCACCGATGAGGCCGCCGATGAGAGCGTGAGAGGAGCTGCTGGGCAACCCGAAATACCAGGTGATGATATTCCAGATAATGGCGCCCCCCAGGGCGGACAGGATGAGGAGATTATTTACAACAGCCGGATTAATTATTCCGGTACCAACAGTATTGGCTACCTGGACACCGACGAAAAAAACAGCAGCAAACTCGAAAAACGCCGCCCAAATGACCGCGTTTCTTGGCGAGAGAACTCTTGTTGATACAATGGTAGAAATGGCATTGGCAGAATCGTGGAAGCCGTTGAGAAAATCAAAAACCAGAGCTACCGCAATGAGAAAAACAACAAAAGCAAATGAATCAGGCATAATGATTCCGGATGAAGCCGTCAGGCATGTTTCAAAACGATGCCTTCCACAATGTTAGAAACATCCTCGCATACATCGATAGCCTCTTCAAGGCGTTCGAAGATTTCCTTCCATTTGATCAGTTCGATGGCATCTTTTTCATGTTCAAATAGTTCAACCATGGCTGATCTCAGAACAATGTCACCTTCGTTTTCAAGTGTGTTGATCTCCACGCAGGCGTCGATGATCATTTTGGAGTTTTTCATATCTCTCATGGCAACGACGATATGTTTTACCTTCTTGATAGCCTCATTTAAAATCTTCGCCTGCTCAACGACTACCTTGGAGGGATGTTTCACTTTATAGAGATGCATGCGGGCCGCAGAGGCTTCGATCATATCCATGATGCTGTCCATCTTATTGACCAGATCATAAATGTCTTCGCGGTCCAGGGGAGTAAGAAATGTTTTATGCATTTTTTCGTAGGTTCTGTGAGTAATGACATCCGCCTCATGTTCCAGCTCTTTGAGTTTGGATATTTTTTGAGGGGGATATTCATATGTTTCTACCATTTCCAGAAACATCTTTCCCCCTTCTTCAATTTTATTGATGAGTTCTTCAAAGAGATCGTAAAATTTTTCTTCTCTGGGAATGAGTCGCATAGGATCTGCCCTCCATAACGATGCAATGTGTAAGATCCGTTAACAAAAGGGACATAATTGATGTGTATGTTACCGAGCTTATATTGGCGAATGCTATCTACCGGATTATCGCCAAAAAAGCAATATGTTTTGATAAAAAAGTATCTTGGAGATATTCTATTTACATTTAGGGATTTATCGCTTTTACATATATTATCTTACCGTCCCCGGGTTTATAAAAATCCTTCACAAAAGCCTCTTTGCGATAACCACATTGGGAATAGAACATCCTTGTCGTCCTATACAGGTCCTGCGATGAGGTATCGATATAAATTAAGCATCCCCCCTTGGCTCCGATCAGATTTTCCGTGCGTGCCATCAGCGTTTTCCCGATACCCCGGCGGCGGAAATTATTGTGAACGACTATCCAGTAGATGTCATAACTGTGCATGGTACCGGGTATGGGTCCAAAGCAGGTATACCCTATAATATTTCCTGCGAATTCGGCGAACAGAAAAAAGTAGCCACTCTGTGTTCCTTTGGAAAGTCTTTCTTCGATGAGTTCTATGGCAATGCTTATTTCTTCCGGTGAGAAAAACCCGGAAGATTCAACCAATGGTAGAACTTGATCTATGTCGGAAGGCAGTGGATCCTCACGATAGGTAATTTCCATGTTTTTGTTCTCTCCGATTGAGATGTAAAAGGCTTCGAAGTTCAAGTGTTTTTTTTAATATTCACTCGACCCCTTAAACCCTGGGTTCCTTGAATCCTGATGCTCCTTTTTTTATATCTTTTATAATTCTTTCCATTGCATGTGTAAAGCTCATACCGGATCGCTCGAGAGCGGCGAAAAATCCCCCGTCCGGAGAAAGGCATGGATTTGTGTTTACCTCCAGTACCCAGGGAAGGCCGGCATTATCTACCCGGAAATCGACCCGTGCATATCCCCGCAAATCGAAGGTATCCCAGCACTGCCGTGCAAAATCCGTCAATTGAAGAAGTAACGAATCGTCCTTTTTAACAAAATCAAAAGTCCGCGGTGTATGATGATACTCAAAAGAATCTTCCACCCATTTGGAGCGATAGTCTACCACCCTCGACTTTCCCGGTGGGAAATCATCAAACAGGATCTCAGCAGGTGGAAGTACTTCCGGTCCTTTTTCTCCCGCCAGAAGAGAAAGATTAAATTCTCTTCCCTCAATAAATTTTTCTGCAAAGCACTCCATGCCAAGCTTTTCCTGTTGTGCCAGAGTAGCGAGATGGACGCTGTGCATGTCTCCTGCGGAGATGATCGAATTTTCGTCCAGCCATGTGGAAGCATGTTCCCAGACGGACTTGATAATATATGTGCCTTCGACAAAAGAATTTCCGAGGGTCTTGTATGGTAAAAAAAGAGGGGGCGTTGTGATGCCTGCCGCAAGGAAAAGCTTTTTGGCAGTAACCTTGTTTGATGTCATAAATATGGCTTCTGTACCGGCACCGGTATAAGGTATACCAAGATAATCCAAAAGAGAAGGGGCCATGTGAATCAGGCTCCCCTGACCTGCGAGTGTCTCCACAAGGTTGAACACAAAAGAGGGTTGTATTTTTTTTAAGCTCTCAATTGCGGGGAGAAAATTCAGAGAAAGGGGGATAATGATGGGTGTGTACCCTATATCCGTAAGTGCCGATGATACCGCGGCGACCTGGACAAGGGCATCCTTCTCGTCCATGCCGGCATCTGCCGATACTTCGCCGTATAAGACAACAACTTTCATGAAGTACCCATCAATACGAAGAGTCTTGATATGCAGTGGCAAGGTTATGCTGCATAGTGACGGGTTTTGTAGCATGGGAAACGGGCGGACTTTTATG
>DNUI01000149.1:2927-3745 GCA_003508565.1 Syntrophaceae bacterium | reverse complement strand
ATGAGGAAGCTTCCAGACGTGGATACCGATTTGACGCGGGCAAGATCGGCGCTAAGCAGCGATGTTCAAAAATCCTGGTCACAGAGGGACAACTCGAATATGAATTACAACACCTTATAACGAAATTGAAAACAAGGGATCCGGCACAGTATAAAAAAATCAGTGCGGTTCTGAAACCGGAAGCTCACCCTCTTTTCAGTGTAGTAGCGGGAGGCATTCAATTGTGGGAGAGAAGATTATAACATAACTCAGTATGTTGAACCATGGAGGAACCTGATGAGTACAAAAGATGCGATGTGGGAGACCATGAAATGGCAGATAATGCAAAACCGGTTGGGGTATAACAATGACGAAATGAAAAAATTCCGCGCCAATCCTCGCAACGAAGATATCTTATCCAGGGTGCCTGAGCTGATAAATAAGACGATCATTGCAGAGGTGGTAGAGTCACGCGGGTGCAACTCTCAGCATAAGGTTGGCGATATGTTGTATTTTGACAGTGCGGGTAATCTTTTAACAGCACTCTGTCCCAAAAGAATATGTGTGTATGCATTGAATGCGATTGTACCCCAGATTTTCACCGCCACGGAGTTTCTTTACGCCGGCGCTGATCCGAATAAGATGAGATTCAAACGGGCAGCCTGCTTTGATGTAGGCATAGAGTGCGGCGGTTGGGGGCGTGTTGTGATAGAAGTCCGAGTGGAAGATCGTAAAAAGGCCTGAGAAACACTTTTGCTGCGCTACCATGCTGTGTGAAATTGAAATGAGCCAAAATCAGCACGAAAATACTTGAGCGGAAACACTTGCTGACTCCATAA
>DNUI01000149.1:0-2766 GCA_003508565.1 Syntrophaceae bacterium | reverse complement strand
GGTATTCTCATCAGACAGGAGGCTGACACCTATTATCGGCTTGCCGTGCCTCTCCATCAGATGGACTACATGCTCGCTGTAAGCCGATTCAAACTCAGTTAATCGCTTTGGGATCGTTTCGAAAAAATGGCGATTACCGGTTGGATCGACTGCGAGAGATGATTCAATCATGCGTTCTACAAATAACCGACGGCCGAGAATACCGAGGTGAATTACGGCATCACACCCTTCCCATTTCACTAACTCTTCCACCAGCATCATCGGAATGGAGAGATCCATTTCCGCTACCAGATCGACAGGATTGGAGCGGCTCCAGTAAGGTGGAAGAATTGTATCAATCCGTGAGATAATATTCGGTGATAGTTCGGGAACTTCGAGACCATGTTCAGCGCAGAGGTCTGAGGTAACAACGCCCCAGCCTCCCCCTAAGGTCATAATAGCAACCCTGTTGCCTTTTGCCGGCGGCAATGATGAAAATGCGGCAGAGAGATCGAGGAGCTCCACGGATGTTTCTACCATTACAACTCCTGCGTGGCGGCATGCAGCTTCGAATACCTTGATATCAGAAGCCAATGCACCTGTATGACTTGCAGCTGCGCGGTTCCCTGCACGGGTGCGGCCTCCCTTAAGCATGAGAACAGGTTTTTTACGGGAGATTCTTTTTGTTGTCTCAAAAAAGCGACTTCCGTCTTTAAGGCTTTCTATATATAAAACAACTGTTTTTGTCAGGTCATCATGCTCGAGACACTCCATGTAATCTTCAATCGTGATCATCGCTTCATTCCCGGACCCGATGAACGTGCGGATACCGATTCCTTCCGTTTCAGCAAATACTAAAAGCTGCGTTCCAAGATTGCCGGATTGCGTTACCAGGGTTGTTGAGCCTGGCTTTGGCCGGACATTCTGGTATGTGCAGAATAAATTTTCATGAGGATTGCATACCCCCATCGTATTGGGACCAAGAATCATAATGCCGGCCTCGAGTGCCTCCTCCCGTAGTCTCTCTTCCAGGCGTAATCCTTTTTTGCCGGTTTCGCTGAAACCAGATGTTACCAGAAGCATGCTTCTGATACCCTTGTCCCGAAACTGGGGGATGAGGTCGATGACCTTCGCCGCGGGAACCGTCACCACGGCAAGGTCTACGGGACCGGGAATATCTGTTACCGATGTAAATACAGGCATTCCTGCGATCTTGCCGCCTTTTGGATTGACCAGGTGGATTTTCCCCTGGAAATTCCCGGCCACGACATTAGTGAAAAGTACGCAACCCCACTTGCCGAACGACGCTGATGCGCCGACAAAGGCGATCGACCTGGGGTGGAGAATGTTCCAGATTTTCTTCTGATCGGCGTGGGGCCGCACAGGTTTGTGTAACGGCGGATTGCCAAGGACGACCAGGGCATCCACCGCGGTTACCCGGCCATCCCTACTGACCAGCAACGGATTCACATCAACCTCTCTCACCTCCGGGTGCTCAATACCCAACTTGGACAATCCAACCAGGGTGCGGACAAGCAGATCCTCGTTGACCGCGTGCTCACCGCGGAAATCTCCCAAAAAAGCAGTCGCCCGGATTTCATGTACCATGTCGCGTGCATGAGTTTCACCGAGAGGTGCGACCCGAAACACCACGTCACCCAATGCTTCAGCAAATATACCGCCCAAGCCAAACATCACGACAGGCCCAAACTGATCGTCATGGAAGAGACCGGCCATGAATTCTCTTCTGCCCTCTACCATATGGTATAAAAGAAATCCTTCCAGATCATCATCGGCAGCCTTGATTATGTCTATCGCCGCGTTACGCACATCCTCAGAACTTTTCAAATTCAGCTTCACAAGGCCACGTTCTGTCTTATGTGTCAGCCGGGCGCCAAGACCTTTGAGAACCACGGGGAAGCCTTTCGCCTCGGCATGAGAAATGGCTTCATCAAAATCTGTCACTACAACCTCATCAACAACAGGCACATTGTAATGTCGCAGCAATTGTTTAGATTCCGCCTCTGTCAGGGCAGTCCTTTCTTCTTGCTTTGCCTTCCTTATCAATGCAGTTGCATCCATACGCACTCCTTATTTATGTCATTGCCGAACGCCTCGAATCGCTGTGTATCACACGAGAAAGTGGAGCGCAATTACCTTATCAACAAAACAGAGCGAAACCAATAGATTGACATTTATTGATAATAAATTTAAAATTGCCATGCTGCACTAAGTAAAAGCACAGTGAGCGGCTTCACATACCATATCGTGCGTTATACGGTATCTATTCTTTCAATGTCTTGGTTCAAGATCCGGCGTGTCCGCGAAAGTTCTGGTCGGAGGTCAGAATGGCAATAAGTGTCCGGATTCGTTTTACTACCAATCGGAAAGCCTTGTTGAATCCGGTAGCGGGCACATGCCCCGTAACTTGCTGCGGGGTAAGCGAGCGAATGGGTGATAGTAGTATTCATTAGGGATCGAAGATTCTCCGCAGTTTGCTGCGGAGAGCCTCAATTAACTCAGTGGGCTAAAGAGTATAAAGGAGGTATTACCATGTTGGATTTTATGAGAAAGATGACGATGGCCGGTGCGGGGCTGGCCATTATGACAACGGAAAAGATCCAGGAGTTTGCGGACGAACTCGTAAAAAAGGGTGAAATGACAGAAAAGGAGGCAAAGGAAGCCGTCGATGAATATGTCGAGAAATCGAAGCAGGCAAAGAAAGACTTTGAAGGGAAAATGGAGCAATGGATAACCGGATTCCTGAACCGTATGAATATCCCCACC